>JAMORD010000190.1 GCA_027063755.1 bacterium
GTATGATTTTGGCGTGTTTGATGAATAAGTCGTTTTATCCCATTATCTATGATATGAAAATGAGTTTGTTAACGAGTGATTACTGTCCAGTTTCTTATGACGATATAGGATATGCTAATATAAATATCACAGAAGCTCAGAGAGTGCGTTTTGAGGCACTCAAAGCATATAGAAAAATACGCAAATATTTGGTGGGAAAGGGTTGGGTTGAATGAAGTATATACTTGTTGATGGCCATAGTTTACTATTTCGCTCGTATTATGCCCTGCCTGCTCTTAAGGCAGGAGGTATGAATGTTACAACAGGTGCTATTAGGGGATTTATATCTATTCTTTTAAAGATACTCAGCTTGCCCCATACCCATATGGCTGTTGCATTGGATACAAAGGCTCCAACCTTTAGACACGAAAGATATGAAGAGTATAAAGCTGGCAGACCTGAAGTTCCTGAAGACTTTCATAAACAGGTAGAAATTTGTAAACAGCTATGTAAATTGTTAGGTATACCTGTACTTGAGGCTCCAGGTTATGAGGCCGATGATATTATTGCTACTATAGCTACAAGGGCAGAATCTTTAGGTGCGTTGGTAGATATATACACAGGAGATAAGGATTTGTTCCAGCTTATTACTGATAAAGTAAGGATTATTGTGTTCAGAAAAGGAGTATCCAGTACAGAGGTATATGACAAGTATAAGTTTATAGAGAAGTATGGTTTTGCTCCTGAGCGTTTTCCTATATGGAAGGCCCTTGCAGGTGATGCTTCAGACAATATTAAGGGAGTTCCGGGTATAGGTGTAAAAAGGGCTACATCCCTTCTACATAAATATGAGGATATAGACGACATATTGTCTGATAAAAAAGTAGCACCCTATGCAAATATTTTCATTGAAAATCTGAAACTTGTTAGCGTTGTCAGGGATGTTCCTATAGGTGATATTGTTTCCTTACGAGAAAAATTATCGCACTGGGAAGAAGCTAAATCTCTGCTGGATCAGTTAAGTATTAAAAGGTTTAGGGATGAAATGAGAAAGCGTTTTATGCCCCGTAAGTGGATAGAGCCTTTTAAAATGATCAACGAGAATGGAGATGTCTTTATGTGGCAGAGCACATCAGGTATGATGTCTTTATTTGATACAGAAGAAGAAATGAAGTGGTTGAAAGGCTCTTTGGAGAAACCGCCGTGGAAAATTGTCAATGGTGGAAAAGAGGGCTGGAAGAAAATTATTAGTCGTGATATTATTCCGCAACCGTGGAGCTATGTTATGCCTGGTATGGCTGTTGAGCAGTATTTTGATGACTTTACCCGTATTTCCCTATTTTGGCACTTCATCAGTCATTTTGGCATCATGATATACGGGGATTTGGAACAGAGACTCTTTGATGGTGGCCCTGTTGTGGTGGAAGCAGAAAAGGGTATAAAAATAGCCGTAGGCGATAAAGAGCTTGTACCTCGTGTTGCACTTGCCATTTTTGAAACAGGTGGTAAAGTGTATGCTTATGATGACGAGTGTATATGGGCCGATTTTGACGATCTTGAGATGGCTCGTGACTGGTATAAGGCAGCTTATGGTGAGGATGTTGAGGTGATGGGATAATGCCAGAGATACCTGAAATCCAGGTAATCGTTGATGGCATAGAAAAGGAAGTTGTTGGTAGTCAGGTAGAAGATATTATTGTATTTGATGGTAGGCGGGTGGATGATAATATAAAGCAAGTTGTAGGAACTTCTCTTGAAAGTGTTCGTCGCCACGGTAAAGCTATTATTTTACAGTTTGGAGATACCACTGTAATGTTTCACCTTAGACTTCATGGATTTGTGAGGATTGTAGATGATATATCGTTTCCAGAAAAAGGTTGGATTGTTGCCTTTCACATGGGAGATAAATATCTGGTTCTTGGTGATACAAGAAAACTGGCAGAAGCCAAACTGGTGTCAGAAGACGAACTTAAAACATCTCCTGATGCTTCACAAATAGATGAGAACACATTTAAAGATATTGTTTCCTCTTCTGGAACAATAAAATCTACCCTTATGAATCAGGAAAAAATATTAGGACTTGGTAATAGATATGTAGATGAAATTCTCTGGCGAGCACATATTCATCCGACGAAAAAGGGTAGAGATCTTACAGATGATGAAATACACAAAATATTTATCACGATGAAAGAAGTGCTTGATGAAGCCTATCGTCAAGGCGGAGACGAGCATTATACCGATGTTTATGGTAATCCCGGAAGATGGTCTTCTTCTGTCCATGGAAAGAAGGTATGCCCTGTATGTGGTACTCCTCTGAAAAAAGTCAAAGTGGGCGGGCGAACATCGTATATTTGTCCTAAATGTCAGCCTGAACCATGAAGGTTGTTTGCATTACTGGACCCATAGCCTCTGGAAAGTCTCTTGCTACGCATATTATCCACGATACATTTCGTGTTCCCATGATAAAGATGGATTTGGTTGGACATTATGTACTGACAAAACCTGATGTTGTAGAACGAGTCGTAAGCCTTTTAGGCGTAGATGTTATAGAACTTGGTGGACTAAGTAGAAGAAAAATAGCACAGAAGGTGTTTACTAACAAGTCTCTTCTTGTAGAGTATAATCGGCTTCTACATCCAATTATGGCCAGGCAGGTGGAAGATATTATTGATTTCTTTGCAGGAAAGGGCTTCCCCTCGGTAGTACTGGAGGCTGCTATACTTCACGATGCCGGTTGGGAATATTTGTGTGATGAGATATGGGTTGTTGTTAGCCCTTCCAAAGTTGTGTACAGGAGATTAGGTCCTGAGAGATTTTTCCGTTTTTACAAACCCCGTAGAAAACACCAGGTGACAGATGCTGAATATAAACAACATGCAGACATTATAATTTGCAATAAATACACTATGGATATATTTGCTGACACTATTCGGTATCTCTGGCGTCAGCGTGTGCTTAATAAGTAGTTTATAACTTCATGCATGTTGTTTGCCCATGTATCTATGCTATAGTGTTTTCTGATATATGCCATACCCTCATTGGATATATCGTGTCTTTCACCTTCGTCAAGATTTAAATACCATTTCACGATATTCAGTGTCTCATTTTTTATGTGCTCCATATCTGATATAACGAATTTACCCAATATAGGGTGGTGTTTTATCTCATATCCAAGTCCCATCGGGGTAGTAATAACAGGGGTGCCAGCAGACCAGCCTTCGGCGGTAACATATCCAAATGGCTCGTATCTTGATGGATATAACACAATGTCGGCAAGATTGTATATCTC
>JAMORD010000191.1 GCA_027063755.1 bacterium
ATAGAACCACTATCTACAGTAATTGTTGGTACAATTGTTTTGGTCATATTGCTTGCCATGTATCTGCCAATATTTAGTATGACATCAATTGTAAAGGGGAAATAATTATGCAACAAGGATATACACTAATAGAACTGTTGGTGGTACTCATCATTTTAGGTATATTACTACTTGCAGTTGTTCCTAGATTTATCCCTGTGTTTCGTGCTAATAAACCATCTACTTACTGCACACTTATACGTTCTATAAGAACTTACCTTGAAATGGAAAAAGAGAAAGACATTATTGGTAAATCATATCCCTCCAGTATTACCACGGCATCGGTTGAGAGTGTACTGGATATTAATCTTATAGATCCATATACAGGCCATAGAATAAATATAACAAGGAAAAGCAGTTGTGACAGTAGACTAAACACGGATACTATTGAATACTGCCCTGTGATGGTGAATAATAAGGTTTTTTCTTACCGTTTGGGAGTTAGCCGTGTTGTAACAAATGATATATATTCAGGATGCTTGTTAGGAGTTGATAAGTAATGGGTAAAAGAACTAATCGTATTTCTATATCTGAAAGACATTCTTATATATATTCACTTCGCAAACAGGGTGTTTATCTGCTAAAACCTCAAGATACCATTATCCGTTATATGTCATTTCCCAAGATGAAAAAAAAAGAGCTGCAAGAAGCCATAGAGACAGAATATCTTAGCTATGCAGCTATAGCAGGAGGAACTCCCGACATCAATTGGGAGATTATAGAAGAAACCGATGATAATGTCCATGTCTTATCTATAGGTATAAGAAAGGAGCGTCTTAACGAAATATACACCGAGGTGAAAAAGGAGTCTGGAGTCAAACTGGTTGCCGCAGTTGTCCTTGTTGGTGTTGTTGCAGAACTCGTCAGAGACTTATCGGAAGAAAAGGACTTTGGTGTTGTTTTTATTGGAGACAATCAATCCGATCTGATTTTTTATAGAGATGGAAAACCAATATACGGTAGAAATATCAACATAGGCCACAGGGATATGATAACCGATATTGGTTTTTCAGAAAGAGATATTACCGATTTTCTTTCTAACATTGATGAAGCTATTATTAGAAATTTCTCTACACCGGTAAAAGTGTTTGTCGCATCTATTACCAGAGATGACCATACCATTATTGAGGCATTAAGGCGTTACTCTTCATATGAGATTCTTTCGTTTAGTAGTCTTATGTCTATTGCCGCTAAAGATACTCATGAAGCTGTACTCAGGGCTGCATGGAATCTTGGTGTTTCAGGACATTCTCTTTATGTATTTGTTCCAGAACTTTATAAGGAAGAGCAAAAGATTGGTAGACGGGTATTTTATTCAGTCATTGTTCTCATTGCCACACTGCTGTTTGGCCTGGGAAGTATTCACCTGACATACGAAAAATTAGGGGCATATCGTCTTGAAAGTAATAGCAAAGATAAGCAAATCACTGTTTTAAATGAAGAAATTGAAAAATTAAAACCATATGAGGAAGAGTATAGTAAATTACTAAAGCAACGGGAGGCACTTGGGAAACTGGCTTTTATTGAAAATATGCCCCATAGATATCTAAGATATTATACAGAGATAGGGAAAATTATATTCGGAAACAAGGGAACTCTGGTGTCTGTAGGTGGTACATCTTCTATGCTCAATATTACAGTAAAATTCTATTCTGAAAAAGATATGCTTAGTGCACTATCACAATTTAAATCTTCTAATCTATTTAATAGAATAGTTGTATATTCTACAGGAAAAACACATGATAAGCAGGGTAATATGTTTGTGCTTAATATAGGGGTGAGCCTAAAATGAGGCGAATGGAAAAAACTCTATGGGTTCTTGTTATACTGACTATTGTTGCCGTTATTGCCGTTCAAGGGTATTTATATTGGCAGATCAAAGAAGTGCAAAAGGAAATACAAGTAAAAGAAAAGAAAATAACAACATTGACCTCGCGTATTGGTGAACTGCAGGCAAAAAAGGCAGCTATTCCTAAATTACAGGCGTTTTTCAGTAGTTTAGATGAGAAACTACTTCTCCAGAAAGAGGCCAAGCAGTATATAGATAGTGTCGCAAACACATTAGATGAAAACAGTAGTGGATATTCTCTAAAGGTTGCCAATGTTGAAAAAGTTGCAGATAAGTATGAAATTGTCAATATCAACATATCATTTTCTGTAGATAAATACGATCATATCTTAAAAGTTATAAAGGCTATAGAATTGCAAGAGAAGTGGAATGAAATAAGTAGTGCACCATCTATAAGCAATTCGGGTAAGGTATATTCTGTCTCGTTTACCATTACATTACCATATGTTACCGATGTTGCCGATACAATGTGGGATATAAAGTAGGAAGTAGGGGGTATGTCCATGGATAGAACCAAAGTTACACGAACAGAAAAACGATACTTGGTTGTTAGGGAAGATGATGTAACAATTATGGCTTTTGCATTTGAAGATATGATGAAAAGAGGTATTTTACAAGATAAAGGAGAAAAAATCGTTGTAGATCACAACAAACTTATGGAAGATATGCCAGTATATGATAGGGTTCTTTTGCAGGCATTTGGTATGGAGCGAAAAAAAGAAAAAAAAGAAATAAAAATTCTTGTTGAAGATCTGAAAGAGATAGAGGCGAAATTTTTTAACATACTAAGGAACGCTGTAAAAGACTATTATGACTTTGAGGCAGAAAGACGCATTAATGTTATATCGGCCATTTCGTGGATCGTTGTTCTTGTTGGTTGGATACCTTTTCTTCTACTGAAAGACACATTTATATATCCTTATCTCATGTGGTCTTGGATATTTGGTGCACCTGTTGTGGCAGGACTACTGACTTTGCGAAAACCTCCTTTGACGCCAGAAGGTCGTAAAATAGTAGAAGAACAAACCGATGATAGTATAAAGAAGTGGAAGCCAGAAAATGAGTTTATTAAACAGTTGGCCATGGCACTTAAGCATCATGTCAATCTTTGGCCTGAAAAGATAGCAGCAAAGGGAACAGGGAAAGAACAGGTCAAGGTATCCAAATGGTTTTGATAGAATGGTTCTAAAGATGGTAAAATATTATCACATTGCATGAATATGAAAGGAGGTCATGTACTATGAGAAGAGAGAGGGGTTTCACACTGATTGAACTGCTGGTAGTTATCATTATCTTGGGTATTTTGCTTGCTGTTGCTATTCCAAGGTATTTTGAGGGGATTGAGCAGGCAAAGATTAAAACACAT
>JAMORD010000192.1 GCA_027063755.1 bacterium
CATAGAAGCCGATATTGGTTCTCCAGAGACTTTAGAGGCCCTTGCAGAGGGCAAACTTGATGTGCTTGTTGGTAAGGCTGCCTTTTATGGGGTGCTTGTTAGGGGTATAGATATGCCCGATGTTATTAGATATACGGTATTTGTCGGTATACCCCGTGGAGAGATGATTTTGAAGCCTGATGGGGATATAACTGGGTGGTGGAAGAAATTTATAGGGGGCGCGGTGCCATCAGACTGGCAAGAGGTTGTGAAGACAGTCAAAGAGGTGGCCGACAGAAAGGCATGGAGTGTTTATGAGGATGAAAACGGAATAAAGATTATATATCCAGACCTTATCACATATATTCAGGCCAGTGGGCGCACTTCACGATTTACAGGTAGTGGTTTTACATTTGGGGCGTCGTTTGTTGCAGATACTGATGAAAAGCTCATGTTGGCTTTCATGAGAAAGGCCAGTTTGTATGGTATTACCTTTCAGAACAAAGATGAAGTTGATATAGAGGCCCTTCGCGAGAAGGTAGATATGACCCGTAAGCATAAGCAGAAAGATGGACAGATACCTTTTAGAAGTTACCTTATGCTTGTGGAGTCTCCCCACAAGGTGGAAACAATAGCCTCGCTCCTTGGTGGAGGAGTGTTTCGGTATATAGAAACTTCGGGAGGTTCCATTGTTAGGGTCGCCGAAGTGTCCTTTGGCACAACACTTATCGTTATAGGTGCCACGGTGGGGCACACATCAGATATTGTGGAAATATCGCCGAAGGATTGGAAATATCCGGTGTTTTATGGTGTCAGTGTAGAAGACACGGGCTTTTATCCCATTATGGATACCATAAAGATGTTTGACGGTGGGCAGGCTGTAAGTCTTGTCCCTGAAGATGTAAAGTGTAGGGATAAACTGGATATTATTAGGGTTTATAGGAGTATTGCCCTTGCTGTAGATGGGCTTCTCATTGCAACCGATCCCGATAGTGAAGGTGAGCGTATTGCCTATGAAGTGGGTGCATATCTTGCCCCTTACGGAAAATCTATACACAGAATAGAATTTAGAGAGATTACGAGAAAGGCCCTCTTGCAAGCCATAGAAAACATAAGAGATATAGATACCCGTAGGGTTGAGGCGGCCCTTGTCAGACGTATAGAAGATAGATGGGTGGGCTTCTTCTTGTCAGAAAAGGTCAGTCAGCACTTTGGTAAAAGGGGGCTCTCTGCCGGTAGGGTGCAGTCACCTGTGCTGGGTTGGATCATAGAGAGATATCAGTTGTCCCGTCAGCAAAAAGATGTTTACAGGGTGGCATTTCCGTTTATAGAAGATTTTTATATAGAAGTAGAAGATAAGCCCAGCGATGTTGCCACTGTGGAGAGTGCCTCTGTAGAGATAAGAGAAAAATCTCCTTTACCTCCATATTCAACCGACATGCTCCTTGCCGATGCATCGCGACTGTTAGGTTTTAGTGCTTCTCATACTATGAGTCTGGCACAGGACCTCTTTGAAGGTGGTTTTATTACATACCACCGAACAGATAGCACGAGGGTTTCCGATGATGGTATAAAAGTTGCCAAGATGTATATCACAGAAAAATACGGAGAAGACCTGTTTCATGGCAGGCATTGGGATATTCAGACATCTGAGCATATGCAAGGTGCCCATGAATGTATCAGGCCAACAAGACCTATTGATATTATGGAGTTTTGGGATGTGGTTAGAGGCCGAGGTGAATATACGAGAGACCATGGCAGGTTATATGGGCTGATATTTAGGCGTTTTATGGCATCGCAGTCTGCAGATGCAATACTAAAGTATCTGTCATTATCGCTAACTGGACTACCTTCTATAGAGATTGCTATAGGCATAGAAAGAGAGGGGTATTTTGTGTTTTTCAAAGATGTGAAGTTATACTCGCTGAAATATATGCCTAAGAGGGAAGAGAAAGTTTCCTTAGAAGTGGAGGTTGTAAAGAGACCACTGGCGTGGCCTATGAAAGAGGAAGAGGTTATCAGGCAGATGAAGGAAAAGGGGATAGGCAGGCCTTCTACCTATGGAAAGATTTTAGATACGATAAAAAAGAGGGGATATGTTAGGGTATCTCCTAAGGGCTATCTCATACCGACAAAGATAGGTATGCAGGTTTACAATTACCTAAGTAGAGCATTTTCGGATTTTATCTCTCCCGATAGAACGGCTCTGCTTTATAAAAAGATGGATGGGGTAGAAGCTGGAGCCTGTGGGTATATGGACCTTCTCAGAGAGGTTTATGAGGAGATAAAGTCTTACTGGTAGAAGTCTATTTCCCTAACTTCTTTAAGCCATGCATCTACCATGGGGAGTAGTAACCATGTAAATATAACAGTTTTATAGTCTATATTTGAAAATGGATGCAGTATAAAAAAGGCTACAATGACAGTTAGTGTAGTGATAAAGCGGTATTTCCACAACCGCTTCACCGCTTCTCTGTAGGCGTGTTCTATCCTTATGCGTTCGGCATAAGACAGTGCCTGTTTTTTCATACGAAGTTCCTCTAGTTCCTTATCAAGAATGCGAGAGCGTTCCTGCAATGTGCCACTTGGGTCCTCATGTGGATTCCACAGCTCAGGCCGTGTGTATCCGGTATGAAAGCCTTCTTTCTCAGGCACTGTATTCACCTCGTGTGTCTTTATATATTCAGTATAAAACAGGGGGCGGTTATCCGCCCCCTATATTTATTATCGGTTTTTATGTCTTATTCTTGTAGTGCTTTTTTCACCATGTCGGCAGCCTGCATTACAGCGGCAGATAATTTGCTGGCATCTTTACCGCCTGCTTGGGCCATATCTGGTCTGCCACCACCGCCACCTTTCATGACTTTAGCAGCCTCTCTAACAATGTTGCCCATGTGCAGTTTGTCTGTCAGGTTTTTTGTTGCAGCGGCAATCATAATAGGTCTGTTGTCTTTAATACCACCGAGTATGACGACGGCCTTTTCATGTCTTGAGCGAATCTGGTCAGATATCATTCTGAGATCATCGGCATTGACATCGGATAGCACTTTGGCGAGCATATAAACATCTCCGACCATTTCACCTTCTGCGTCAATAGCCGGTATCATGGCGATGGTAAGCTTTTCTTTAGTCTTTTCCAGTTCTTTCTGTGTCTCTTTTAGCTCTGTCTTCATCTTATCTATCATCTCATCTATGCGATCTGGTGATGTAGATAGCTTGCGGGCCAGTGTTGTTACTGTGTCTTCAAGTTCTTGATACCTCTCCAGT
>JAMORD010000193.1 GCA_027063755.1 bacterium
GAAGTCCCCCTTTTTCCATAAGCTCCTTTAGTGAAGCATTGTAGATACCATAAAATCCTCCAAACGCATTTATAAGTTTCTCCATTCGTTTAGGGCCAAGTCCTTTAACAGAATCAAATATTCCCACAATGCTATCTCTTTTCTCTCTATGACTTTTATTGATAAACCTATGGGCTTCTGCCATAACCCACCTTAAAAACCGCTTGGCAGGATGTGTTTCATCAAGATATATAGCCCTCCCATCATCAAAGTGAATAAGACCGGTATCCTTATCAAGGGAAATAACACGCCATGTTTTCTCAACACCAGCATCTTTATGTGCCTTTATGACAAAATCAAGTTGAGGTTTTGAACCATCAATCACCATCAGTGAAGGATAGCCCCACTCAGGATGAGACAATCTTCGGGTAATGACCTCATACATCATATCCACATCGGCCATACGAATGGGGTTGAGGTGAAATAATCTATAGTGTCTCGGTGAAGGTTTACCACCAATAAATGTAATCATTCCACCCATAGGATAACTCCCCTGAAAGTGGGCATTGTCATATCCCTCTATACGACTGGGAACTGTTGGCAAATCAAGTATCTCGGCAAGCTGAAGATAGCCCTCCTCAAGTTCACTCTTATAAGCAAGATGGCTGTAAGCTGTTGTAGCCATCTCCATAGATAATCTATCTGGGAGAATATTGGCAATATGGCAACCAAGCACCTGCAAAACATGCTTTACAGGTGGGGTAAAGACTATGGCCTGCATATTTTCACCACATATGCGAGAGTATATATCAAGGGCCACCCTCTCATAAAACTCAGAAGCACTATCTCCCCTGTAATGCCATACTAAAACATCTCTGACTTCACTATCAATGAAATAGACAATGGCTACCCCTTTGCCATCCTTAAAAGCCGCAATAACCCCAATACCCGTAAACCCCTCAACCACAGCCTGGCTCATAGATATCTGGGAAAATTCTCTTAAGGCATCTCTAAAGACAATTGCCTTCTCAAATTGCAAAGACTGTGAGGCCTCTTTCATGGCTTTCTCCAAATACTCTTTAACCTTGGAAGGTGAGGATGTGGCGACTTTAACAAACTCTTCTACATTCTTACGATACTCCTCTTCACTAATACGACCTACGCATGGCATAGAGCACTTGCCTATTTCACCAAGATTACAAACCCTTGACAAGAGTTTCTTTTCATTCCATTTGCAGTTTCTTATACCGAATACTTTTTGAGCCAGTTCATATAAAGCCCGTGCCATAGCACGGGATGTAAACGGACCAATAACACGATACCCCAACCTTTCAGAGGTCATCTTACGCGAGCGACGAAATTCCAGTTTTATTGTTGGAAAACGCAACGATTCATTGATAACAAGATAGGAATATGTAATATCACTTGTCATAAGCACATTAAAACGAGGGGTATATTTGTAGATAAGGGATTCTTCCAGTATCAATGCCTCTCTTTCAGTTGGAACTGAAAAATATTCTAAATCTCTGGCATAGTCCATGATAAGAGAAGCTTTGAAATCTCTTCGTTTGAGATAGTTGTCAAGGCGCTTTCTGAGGTCTTTGGCCTTACCCACATATATAACCTCTTCACCAGCACCTTTGAAAATATAGACCCCGGGTTCATGAGGAGCTGTGTGTATCTTTTCTTCTATAGACACTACAACCTACCCCTTGATTCCAAATACATCCTAAGATACCTACCCGTATAGGTATTTTTCATAGCCACTTCTTCAGGTGTACCTGTAGCAATAATCTGGCCTCCCCCTTCTCCCCCTTCGGGTCCCATATCTATAATGTAGTCGGCATTGGCTATAACATCAAGGTTGTGCTCTATGATGACAACGGTATTACCGGCATCAACAAGCCTATGAAGAACCCCTATAAGTTTATTGACATCATCCATGTGAAGCCCTGTTGTAGGCTCATCAAGAATAAAGAGATACCCCTTCTTGTTACCCTTTAGATATGTTGCCAATTTCACCCTTTGCGATTCACCACCTGAGAGCGTAGGAGACTGCTGTCCTAACTTAATATAGCCAAGTCCAACTTCATCTAATATCTTTAAATCGTTATAAATGCTCGGTATATTCTTGAAGACATCCATCGCCTGCCTTACAGTCATATCAAGAACATCGGCAATACTATACCCTTTATACTTAATCTCCAATGTTTCGCTACCATACCTTTTTCCACCGCATACATCACAGGTAACATACACATCGGGTAGAAACTGCATTTCTACTTTAATAATACCTACACCTTTGCATGCCTCACACCGTCCTCCCTTGGGAGGTGGTACATTAAAACTAAATCTACCGGCCGTATATCCTCGTGCCTTTGCCTCTGGTAGTGATGCAAAAAGTTTCCTTATCTTATCAAAAACCCCAACATATGTAGCGGGAATACTTCTTGGAGTTTTCCCAATAGGAGACTGGTCTATGAGATCAACATATTTTAAATCTTCATAACCTATAATCTCTCCAATACCAGAAACAGAAAGATGGGCCCTATTAAGATGTCTGGCAAGATATTTGTACAACACTTCTACAGCCAATGTACTTTTTCCTGACCCACTTACCCCTGTAATAACTGTCATTACCCCTTTAGGTATAGCAACATCTATATGTTTAAGATTGAATTTATAGGCATTTTTGATGTACAAGAAGCCACTTGGTGTCCGTCTAATCATTGGAAGCGGAATAGATTTTTTTCCCGACAGGTATTGCCCTGTAATGGATTGCGAACTCCCAACAATATCATCTACAGTGCCCTGGGCAACAACCTTGCCACCAAGTTCACCGGCACCGGGGCCCATATCTATGATATGGTCAGCATTTCTTATAACACTTTCATCATGCTCAACAACTATGACGCTGTTATCTTTGTCCCTTAACATCTTAAGAAGCTTTATTAGTCTATCGGTGTCTCGTGGATGAAGTCCTATTGTTGGTTCATCAAGAACATACATGATACCCGTAAGAACATTGCCCAGTTGTCCTGCTAATCTTAGCCTTTGAGCCTCACCGCCAGAAAGGGTATTGGTCTTTCGTATAAGACTGAGGTATCCCAGACCTACATCAACCATAAAGTCTACACGTTTCTTTATCTCGGCAGATATAGAACGCCAAACCTTGGCCTTGGCTCCCCCCACTTTGATGCTATATATCCACTCCTTTAGTTGAGATACAGGC
>JAMORD010000194.1 GCA_027063755.1 bacterium
AGGCCTCAGGTAAAGCCTGGACTTAACAGCATCAAGATACACAGCAGAGAGCACACGAGACACAAACGGGAGAAGTATTCCGTGTACACTGTAATAGTCAAATTCATCATATGCTTTTAGTATTCTCCCCACCTGGTCATAGAATTTCCACAGTATCCAGCGGTCAAGGGGTAGCATCTGATCAAATGGCACCAAATCCCTTTCGGGCTCAAAGTCAAAGAGATTACCCTCAATAAATCTAAATGTATTTCTAAGCTTTCTATATGCATCAACGGCCCCCTTAATAACCGTCTCACCAAACATAATGTCAGCAGTATAGTCAAGCATAGCAAGGGCATATCTCAGTATATCTGCACCATACTTTTCACTAACTTCAATGGGGTCAATACCATTTCCCAAAGACTTAGACATGGGTCTACCCTTCTCATCAAGGGTAAAACCGTGAGAAACAACAGATTTATATGGTGGATGTCCTTTATATGGCACAGATGTAAGAAGACTTGTCTGGAACCAACCTCTGTGCTGGTCATATCCCTCAAGGTATAGATCGGCAGGGTGGTGATGTTCAGGCCACTGCTCCAGCACAGATGCATGGGATACACCACTGTCAAACCACACATCAAGCACTTCACTTGTCTTTTCAAAGTGTGTGCCACCACATTTAGGACACTTAAAGCCTTCTGGCAAGAAATCCTCTACATCATGGGTAAACCATGCATCGGAGCCTTCCTCTCTTACATATGCTATAAACTTACGCATGACTTCAGGGTCAAGGAAGGTATGTCCACATTCTTTACATCTCAGTGCTGGAATGGGTACGCCCCACAGTCTCTGACGAGATAGACACCAGTTAGGTCTAACCTCAATCATAGAGCGAATACGATTAACTGACTGTGGAGGATACCATTTCACATCATCAAGAGCTTCTATAGCCTTCTGGCGATATTTATCTACATCAATAAACCACTGCTCAATGGCACGGAATATAATAGGATTATGACATCTCCAACAATGGGGATAAGAGTGTCTAATGGTGCCACTATATAGTAGTCTACCCTTACGCTTCAGTAGGTCAAGCACAATATCGTTGGCATCCTTGTAAAATACACCCTCAAGGAAACCGGCTTCTTTTGTATATTTACCCTCATCATCAATAAACATAACAATAGGAAGATTCTTTTCCATAGCAACCTGATGGTCTTCTGCACCATGACCAGGTGCCATATGAACAAGACCGGTACCATCTTCCATAGATACGAAATCTGCGGTGACAATAATAGATGTCTTGTCATCATATATTGGATGTTTAACTGTAATTCCCTCAAGTTCGCTACCCAGCACTTTGCCAACAATCTCATATTCTTCCCAACCAATAGTCTTAGCCACTTCTTCTATTCTCTTCTCTGCAATAAGGAATACCCTATCACCAACCTTTACCTTGAGATAATGCTCTGCTGGATGAACGGCAATGGCCACATTGGCAGGCAAAGTCCAAGGGGTTGTTGTCCAGATAACAGGTGAAAAATCGGTATCTATCGGGTCAAATGCAACAAAGATAGAGTGAGAGGTCTTCTCTTTATACTCAATCTCTGCCTCTGCAAGAGCTGTCTTACAATGAGGACACCAATAGACAGGCTTATGTTCTCTAATAACATAACCATCTTCTACCATCTTGGTAAGCACTTCTAACTCTTTGGCCTCATAATGGGGCTGGAAAGTAGCGTAGAAATTATCCCAATCGGCAAATACACCCAAACGCTTAAAACTCTTCATCTGGACACCGATAAAGTGCTCTGCTATTTTCTTACACTCTGCCCTCCACTGAACAGGGTCCATCTCCTCATGTGTCTTGCCTGTTTTCTTTTTCACGGCATTTTCTATGGGCAGACCATGGGTATCCCATCCGGGAACATACAGAACCTTTTCTCCTTTAAGAAAGTGATATTTGTTTGTAATATCCTTCAGAACCTTATTGAGGGCATGTCCCAGATGAATATCACCATTGGCATAAGGAGGTCCATCGTGAAGAACAAATACTTTGGCATCCTTTCTGGCCTCTTTCATTCTATTGTATATATCCATTTCAATCCATTTTTTCAATCTCTCAGGCTCTCTCTTTGTTAAACCTGCACGCATTGGGAGAAATGGTTTTGGCAAATTAATTGTATGATCGTATTTTCCCTTTCCCACATTCAACACCTCCCGGAGTGTATATGAGTATTCTACTATATCAAATACTATTATGATATATTATGCCTGAAGGGAGGGAGGATACTTGCTACTAAAAAAACGCTTTCATTTTCATAGTGCTCACTACCTGCCCTCATATAAGGGCAAATGTGAAAAATTGCATGGGCACACCTATAGACTGGAGGTCACTGTTGAAGGCGAACCTGACAGCGAGGGCATGATTATAGACTTTGGTGAGCTAAAACGCATCGTCAACGAAGAGGTTATATCTAAACTTGACCATACCCTCATAAACGACATTATTAAAGTGCCATCTGCAGAGTACATAGGTGTGTGGATATTTGGCAAGATTTTTTATAGACTGCAAAGAGATTTTCCCCACATAAAACTCGTGTCTGTTGAAGTATGGGAAACAGACACATCATCGGTGGTGGTGTTCTATGAAGACTTTGAGAGATATTCAGAGCGAATTTGACGAGAGAAACATCCCACTCCGCAGGGTGGGTATACGAGATATTAAGTATCCACTGAAGGTTATGCGTAAAGATGGTGGCACTGTTGATACCATAGCTACATTCAACCTATATGTCAATCTACCTCACCACTTCAGGGGCACACACATGAGCAGATTTGTTGAAGCCCTTGAAGAGTTTAATGAAATGCTTTCATGGGAAGATCTAAAAGCATTTGCCATGAAGCTCAAAGACAAACTCAGTGCTGAGGCCTCTCACATTGAGATATTCTTCCCATTTCTTATACGCAAAAAGGCCCCTGCATCGGGTAAACCCTCTTACATGAATTACGACGCTCATATAGAGGCCATATTGAGAGGAAAAGACTTCTCTATATTAACCGGAGTAAAAGTCCCTGTGCATACACTTTGTCCTTGTTCTAAGGCCATAAGTAAATATGGCGCCCACAATCAGAGGGCATTTGTAGATATTACAGTAAAGAGTACCAAGATTGTATGGCTTGAAGAACTCATTGAAATAGCG
>JAMORD010000195.1 GCA_027063755.1 bacterium
TCTGGTGCAGCGTGGGCAACAACTATTGCGCGCTTTACAGCCGTTTTTACGGCACTTTATATTCTCGTAAGTGGTAGAAGGGGCTTTAAAGTGCATCTGAAAGACTTTATACCCGACTTTGCTTTGCTATATAAGATTTTAAAAGTATCTATACCCAGTAGCATAGGCCATCTCATTACGGCATTTGGATATGCCGCTGTTATGAAGGCTGTAAGCCAGTTCGGGCCTGTTGTGGTGTCTGCCTATGGCATTGGTGATAGGTTTATGGGCTTTATTACCATGTTTGTCTCAGGACTGGGCGTTGCCGTGTCTGTTATGTTTGGCCAGTTTGTTGGGGCCAAGCGATATGACGATGCAGAGAAGACTGTGTGGACAGCTATACTAATGGATGTTGTTGTGATAGGTTCGGTATCGGCACTGACATTTTTCACAGGAAAGTATATTACCATGTTTTTCTTAGATGACCCCAGTGTTGTAAATGTTGGTGAACAGATGTTCAGATATGTATCGCTGGCTATTCCGTTCTATGGTGCCATGAATGTCTTTGTTAGTGCCCTAAGTGGTGCAGGTAAATCCGTTCAGGCCACCATCGTCTATGTATTTAGGGTGTGGGGTGCAAGGGTGCCAATGGTTGTATTCTTGGCTAAGTTTATGGGTTATACAGGCGTGTTCGTGGCTGTTTTCCTCAGCAATGTTGTCACTATGGTTGTGGCCTATCTGTTTTACCGGTTTACCGACTGGAGAAAAGGTGTTATTCATGAATCGTAGCATTTTAGTGTTGAGGAATTATTTCAAATTAATATTGCATTTCAGTCTTTGAGTAATCATCTTATATTAATAATTATTCTTGGCTTGTTAATGAAAAAAGCCGTCTATAGATGTTATACTGAGCGATGGACAAATAAAGGGTTGGGAGTGGTTTGTTTATGAGGGGAAGGGGAAAAAGAGTAGATGTTCTCAATATGCCTATATGGAAGGCTCTTATTAAGCTGTCGGTGCCTATGATGCTGTCATTTGCATTTCAGACCGTTTACAACATGGTAGATGCCTACTTTTTAGGTAAATTGGGTACAACAGAGTTTGCGGCACCTACAATGGTGTTTCCACTGGTATTTACCTTTATAGCTATAGGTATGGGATTTGGTGTAGCCGGTAGTGCTCTGGTAGCCCAGTATACAGGGGCCGGTGATGAGAGAAGAGCAGAAAAATCTGCCGCTCAAGTTATGCTTATTATGATTGTCATAGGCATTGTCGTGATTACCTTTGCACTTTTATTTGCCAAACCTATGGTATACACGCTTGGTGGCAAAGAGAATGCCGAGGTGCTTCCATATGCTACCCAGTATTTTAAGATTGTGGTATACGGCATAGTATTTGCCTATTTATTCAATGTGTCTTCAAGTATCTTTAGAGGACTTGGCGATGCCAACTTTGCCATGGAACTAATGCTCATTTCAACGCTTGTCAATATAGTACTTGACCCTATTCTTATCTTTGGTTGGGGACCTATTCCGGCTTTTGGGGTATCTGGTGCTGCTTGGGCTACTACTATTTCACGGTTTGTCGCTGTATCCTTGGCTTTGTATATTCTGTTTACCGGTAAGAGAGGCTTTAAAATTCACCTATCTGATTTTATCCCTGATTGGAGCCTTATTAAGAAAGCTATAAAAGTTGGTATTCCCGGTAGTGTGGGGCAGGTTATCACATCATTTGGATTTGTCGTGGTTATGAAGGCTGTTGCCTCATTTGGTCCTGTTGTTGTGTCTGCCTACGGTATAGGCAACCGTATTATAAGCTTTATCACTATGCTTGGTGTTGGTATAGGTATGGCGGTATCTGTTATGGTTGGTCAGTTTATTGGTGCCCGTAGGTATGAAGATGCTGAGAAGACTGTATGGACTGCCTTCTTTATGAGTATGATTTTTATCGGGGCTATGTCTACGCTGACATTTCTATATGGAAAGCATATTACCCACTTTTTCATCAATGACCCCAAGGTTATAGAGGTAGGAGCAGAGATGTTTAAATATGTTTCATTCTCTATACCATTCTTTGGATCTATGAATATCTTTATCAGTGCCCTCAATGGTGCTGGTAAATCGTTGCAGGCCACAACTGCTAATGTCATCAGGCTTTGGGGCATACGCATTCCCCTTGTTTATGTGCTCTCTAAAATGCAGGGTTATAGAGGTATATTTATAGCCATGCTTATAAGCAATATCATGGCAATGGTTGTTGCATATTTGTTCTACAGATTTACCGATTGGAAGAAGGGTATTATTCACGATACCTGATACTTTGAGCACCCTCTATGCGTAAACATTTATAGAATGAAAGTGTAGGGGGTGAAAATTATGAAAAAAGAAGTATCTCTTGTTGTCATATTGTCTTTAGTATTGTCTCTTGTATTTCTACCCACTGCCGGTGCCACATCGGTAAAGTGGGTATCTGCTCCATTCAAAGTTAGCCATATATTTATTGATGGCAGTAGCGTTTATCTTGCTGGAACTAAAACAGTGTATGACAAGATTGCCGGAAAAAATGTGGACATCATAGATTTGGGGGTAGGCCATATAACAGATGAAGGTTTGGCTATAGATAGGTACTGGATACCACCTCAGAGAGACTCTTACACATTTTTAAAGCAGTATGAAAAGGCCCCCATAAAGGCCATTGCAAAGATAGAAGATAAATACATTGTAGCCACCATGCATGCTTACTATATATGGCAAGGTATAGTTAGCATGCCTAATGATTATGGCAACGGTGCGGGGCTTGACGACATAAGTGTTATAAATGGCCATGTATATGGCACAAGACTTGGCGTGCTCGGAGAAATTGATATCTCAAATGGGCATTTTACCGACCTAACGAGTGCTGCTTTGGAAGATATTCTCAATGAAGAGGCAGTAGATGCTGCCATGTTTGTTGTGTTTCCTTACAAAGACTATGTTGTGTCCCTTGGGGTAGGTGCTATTTTGTTTTTCAAGCAAGAGGATGGAGGTCTGAAACTTGTAAAATCTTACATTGACAAAGATGTAGACAGTAGATATGACCTTGATTCTGATAGTGCTTTGCAGGGAGGCTATGCCATTTGGAAGCATTATATTATGCTTCCCGATAGGCATTACAACCTCATTAGGGTTGTTGACCTTGACAGTGGAGATCACTTTGCAGTAA
>JAMORD010000196.1 GCA_027063755.1 bacterium
GTAAAGCCAATCGGCAAAAGAATCAATCAGTGCTTCTGGGTCTTTTAGAATCTCTTCGGTAATCTTCATAGACATGCCTCCCAAACAGTGAATTTATACGGCAGTAGTATCATATCACAAAATGTCACAAAATGTGCCTATTGTGACATTTGCCTGTGATGACCGTCTACCCCTTGAACTCACCATGTAATTTTATATAATGTCATTGTTGTAAAGGAGGTATCAGATATGGCAAAGAAAACTGTTGTTGTTATTGGACTTGGACGATTTGGTTCTATGTTTGCCAAAAAAGCTGCTAATCTCGGGCATGATGTAATAGCCATTGATCATAACCCCAAGAACATAGAAAATATACAAGAATTTCTTAGCGTGTATGCTGTTGCTGACATAAAGACAGATGGTAAGCAGATACTGAGAAAGCTTGGTGCCGAAGGTGCCGATGTCGGTGTTGTTGCCATAGGCACAGATATATCGGCTTCCGCCATATCGGTGCTTGAGCTTGAAGAAGTTGGGGTTTCTACTATTATTGCCAAGGCTTCCGATGATGAACATATTCGCATACTGGAGAAAATGGGCGTTGATAACATCATATCTCCCGAAAAGGATGCCGGTGTTGCTATGGCCTATGTCAAACTACTTGGTGGAAAGGCCATTATACACGATCTTCAAGGTACATACATAGATATGTTTATATTAGAGATAGATGCACCGAAAAAATTATGGAATGTAGCAGTAAGACATTCCCGTCTTAGAGAAGATTTCCAAATGACTCTTGTAGGCATTCGTAGAAACGGACAGCTGATTGTAATTCCATCTCCAGATGAAGAAATACAAGAAGGAGACAAGCTATTACTTGCTGCTTCAAGTAAGGCCATTGATGCCTTTGTTAGAAAGTTTGTAAATTTAGACACATCAGGAACAGTACTTAGCATAGGTTTAGGCCGTTTTGGTTTTAACTTCGTTAGAAAGGCCTACGATTTGGGTTATGATGTCATAGCTATTGACAGAGACGAGCTGAAGGTCAATGCCGTGAAAAACTATGCCCGTCTTGCTGCAAGTATGAATATTGTAGATGAAACAGGGCTAGAAGCCCTTCGTTCGCTTGTAAACAGACCTCCTATACTTGCCACTATCGCTACAGGCGATGATTTAGCATCATCACTAATGGCCGTTTTTCACAGCATGGATGTTGGAGCTATGGATTTTGCTGTAAAAGCTCTAAATGCCCCACATATGAAGGTTCTTATGAAAATAGGTCTTAGGTATACGCAGGCTAAAACCCGAGAAAAGCAGATCGTGCTTCCTGAAGAAGAATCGGGAAGTAGCAGTGCCCTTCAGGTGCTTGAAGGAAAAGTCATGGGACTTGAAGGAGTCTTCCTCTCTATTATTTATGTGCCCCAGTCTCTCATAGGTAAAAGGGTTAGAGAATCTGGTCTGCGAGAATTTCATAGATTAACACTTGTCGGTATCATAAGAGACAATAATTTTATACCTGTTCCATCACCAGATGAAGTATTCTTGAAAGGTGACAGACTGCTCATTATGGGTGAGCAAGAACACCTTGAAGAGTATAAAGATCAGATTGGAGCTTAAGGCTCAAATATCACAGGATAGTTGCCTGAGAACTGGAGAGTCTTGTATGTAAAAGGTAGGCTTTCCAGTTCTCTTTTTACATGTTCCCTTATTTCTGCAACTGTTGGGATATCCTCTATTATGACACCTTTTTTCATAACCTGTTTCATAATTGGTTTATAGCCCTTGGGTGGCTCAGATGAGGCCAGTTTCACTACATCTTCAATACACCCTGCCCCTACTCTTCTATAAACTCTCTTTTGTCCAGGATAATTGCTGACCTTGGCCTTAGGCTCACCATTGACCTCTACTATTTTCAGGGCGAAGTCAAATACACGGGCAGAAGCAAGCCGAGTACCTACCCCAAAAGAGTCTATGATATCTTTGTATTTATCAACGGTGTATTCATCAAGTCCGCCACTGAGTGTAATCTTTACATTTTCATACCCCAGCCTTTTCAGTTCCCACCTAATGATATCTACAATGTGTATAAAGTCTTTTGTATCAATACGCACCCCATATAGTTTGTCTTTTAGCACCTTTGCAGCCTCTAATGTCTCTTTTAATGGATAACCATATGTATCCACAAGGGCTATACGAGGTACTGATGGATCAACAAATTTGTCAAATGCTATAAAAGCCTCTATTGGATCAGACATAACAAGTATCAGAGCATGCGGCATGGTGCCTATAGCCTTTATGCCTATTTTTCTGGCACCAGACACATTGCTTACCCCATCTACTCCACCAATATACGAGGCATACTCCACAGCTGGAGCTATGGCAGGATGCACCCTACGGGTGCCAAATGAAAAGACAGGTTTATCTCCAGCGGCAAGCTTGATACGGGCAGCTTTGGTGGCTATAGCACTCATAGATGATACAAAGCCAATAATGGATGTTTCATATCTGAGAAAGTTCCTATAATTGCCTACAATATACATCACAGGTTCACCGGGGAAAAATACGCTGCCCTCTGGAATCATATATATATCCACTGGAAAACCCTCAAGGAGTTTTACAATCTCCCATAAGCCTGCAACTATACCAAAGCCGTATCCTTTATCTGGAAACGATTTTGTGTGCAGTTCCATGGCAACTTCAGGGTAGTGTTTTAAACCATCAAGTACCTCCTCTGTTCTGAGAAAATAGGCATCTGTAGAAAGACCGGACAGAATATCTACTTCGTCATTCATAAGAAACTTCCCCACGGCAAACCCTCCCTTCGTATAAATAAGGGGTGGGTATCCCCCACCCCTCTTCTAACATCTATATATGTTATTTATCTCCAAGAATGCCTTTGATACCTAAGAATACAGCACCATCACCAAGATCTTCTTCAATACGGAGCAGTTCGTTATATTTGGCGACACGTTCAGATCTTGCAGGCGCACCGGTCTTAATCTGACCGCAACCTGTTGCTACAGCAAGATGGGCAATGGTGGTGTCTTCAGTTTCCCCACTACGGTGAGATACCATAGCCTTATATCCATTTCTCTTTGCCATATGCATGACATCAAGGGTCTCCGTAAGAGATCCAATTTGATTAACCTTAATGAGAATGGCGTTGGCT
>JAMORD010000197.1 GCA_027063755.1 bacterium
TAAAACAGCCTTTGACGATGTAGATACTCACCTTCAGGATATTGCTTCATCTGCAGAGAATGTGTATGCTGCCGTTGAGACAATCAACGCATCTATGGAAAATATCTCTCAGTCTGCCAATCTCCTTGCAGAAAATGCCACAGAGCTAGCCGGTGTATATGCCAATATCAATACCATGGCAGAAGAAGGGGCTGAGTCTGTAAAGCAGCTTAGAGATGGTATTATCATGGGGGCCCGTGCTATGTCTGAAACATCGGATATCACAGAAGAACTAAACCACCACATGGAGGAGATTTACTCTATTGTAGATGAGATCAAAGATATAGCTGAGCAAACAAACCTACTTGCACTCAACGCCGCTATAGAGGCTGCAAGGGCTGGTGATGCCGGTAAGGGGTTTGCCGTTGTGGCAGAAGAGATAAGAAAACTAGCCGAGAAGTCTAAGGAATCTGTGGAACACATTAGAGATATGGTGACTACATTGCGTCAAAATGCAGCCGATGCCAGTAGGCAAAGTGATGCATTGGCTGACCAAGTAAGGTCTCTGACAGAACATGCGAAGAAAACCACTGATGAGATACTGGGCATCATAGAGCAGATAAAATCTGTATCTCAAATGACAGAGTCTTTGGCTGCTACATCTGAAGAGCTGTCAGCCACTGTATCTGAGGTGAAAAGTGGTACAGACAGGGTAACACAGCAGACAGAGTCTATGGCCCTTGATGCTACCCAGATAGCCGAGATTGTTGTGAAGATGAATGAAGAACTTGAGAAACTTGTGGAACACAATGAAGAGGTATATGCCACCTCTGAAAGACTCAGAGCCGAGGCAGAACTTTATAAAGTGGAAAATGTCAGTTGAGGTGGTCTTTGGTATTTGATCTTGGTTTGTATAATGAGTGGATAGGGTAGACACTCCCTCCTCTCAATGGGGCCACCCTTCGGGGTGGCCTTTTTTCTATTATCATGAAAGTGAAAGAGCCCATCTTGCTTCCTATTTGGTATAGGCGTTTTTCTTAGTCGTTGACAGAAAGACGCTTATTTTTGACAGCCACCAGCGGATACACAATAAGTGCTGTTCCCCCCACTATAGCCAGTGCCATACCCACACCTAATTTGTCTGCCAGTGCCCCCATAATAGGTGCCAGGGCGGCGGCCAGGAGGCTTTTGATTTGGCTTTCTACCGAAAGCCCTGTTGCCATGCTACCAGCGGGTATGATTCCAGATATATAATCAAGCATAATAGGTCTTCTGAGATTTTGAAGCACATATAGCACGAGGAACATGAGCACGGCAACATAATACCAACCTATATGGTAAAACACTCCTGCCAGTGTGACCCCCAAAATGCCTATGAGATATAGTATGTTGATAAGACCTGTCAAGTTATCTCCAGCCATATCTTTTACCTTGTAGGCATTGCGAGAGGCAAAAGAGTTTATGAAGTAGATAACAGAGTATACGATACCGACAATAATAGCTGTTCGCTGCTGACCTGTAAGCCACAGTAGAACGGGTAGGGCTATGGCCATATCTTTCAGCAGTGGTTGTAGATAGTCTTTGGTTCCCTTAAATACACCCATAAAGATAGAGGAGTTCATGAATGCCCTCAGTATAATAGGATCTTTCAGCATATTAATAAAGTCTGACAGGGTCTCTGTCTTCTTTTTCTTCTTTTTCACAAACTGGTCAAGTTCTTTGGGGTATGTCGCCAGGTTGATAAGGTTAAGCACATAGGGAATAAGGGATATGGCAAATACCACACGGTAGTTGCCATACCATGCCACGAGAAAACCGGCAAGGAGGGCATTAACGGCAGAGCCCATCTGGGACCATGAGCGGGTGGCTCCATAGTACATGGTCTTTAAGTGTTCCCAGCCCTTGATTTTTAGATATGCCAGTATTAGTGCTTTATGTGTGCCACTGCGGAATGCATCACCCATGGCAAAGAGTACCATGGCAATAGCATATGCCCAGAAGTTAGGTATAAAGAAGAATATGAGAAATGATGCGATGTATGAAGACATAGACATAACCATAGACAGTCTTCGTCCGAATGTATCGGCAAATATACCTGTGGGTATCTCAAGCAGGTTGGTAGAAATCTCCATAATACTGTATAGCACACCAATCTGTAGGAAATCAAACCCTTGAGAGCGGAAGAATAGTATCATAAAAGGCTCAAAGAGCCTGAGGTTTTTCAGAAAGCCGTAGGCTGCAAATCTGTAAAATTGAAAGTCTTTTTCAAATGTTTCAGGTTTTTCAGCCACTTCTCTCACCCCCTGTAGATACATTATATGCCACCTTATCTTTTACCAGTGATATAGGGTAAAGCATAATTCCCACCATGCCCGCTACGACAAGGGCCATGTGTATACCCCATGTATCTGCCACCTTGCCAGCTATAGGGGCAATGATACCCGATGTAATCGTCGTTAGCTGGGTTTCTGCCGATAGTGCCATCGCCATATTTTCTACTGCTACTGTATCTGAAATGTAGTCAATAATAAATGGCCGTGCAAGATTAAGTGTTATGTAGATTAGTATGAATATAAAAGCTGCCATGATATTCATCTGAAGATGTAGGCTTAGTCCAGCCAGTATCAGTAATGTGACGGTAAGGATATATAGGCCGTTGATGATGATATGCGGTCTATCTATAAACACATTATCCAGCACATAGGCATACTTTGATGCCCGTGAGCTCAGTATGTAGATGATGAAGTATGTAATGCCAATGAGTATGGCCTCTCTTTGTTTGCCTGATAGCCACAGCATCAGCGGTATGCTAAGGGTCACACTCTTCAGTATAGGTTGCAGATAGTCTTTGGTGCCCCTGAATATACCTGTAGACACCGATGAATTTAAGAGTATGCGTAGCACTTGGGGATGTGTCAGAAGCCATATAAACTCCTTGGTGGCCGATAAACTGCTTCGTTTCTTCATGCCCTTCTCATCTATGTAATCTGGGTAGGAGAGTATATTGAAGAAGTTTATCGTCATGAAAAAGGTAGAGACAATGAAAGTTGTCTTGTAATCTCCCCACAGGACTATGAGCAGTCCTGACAGTAGTGCATTGATAGCGGCTCCAATCTGCCACCAGCTTCTTACACTGCCATAGTATTGTTTTCTTATGTGCTGTA
>JAMORD010000198.1 GCA_027063755.1 bacterium
GTCTTAGCTGTCCAGCCAAATAGGGCCGATGCCGTTCTTTGGAATGTTGCCAATCTGAATGGTAGAGGTGGTTGTTTTTTTCTCTTAGATGACTTAACCGACTGTGCAATACCTGTATCTGCCGAAGCTACTTTTTCATATATTGTTTCTGCTTTTTTCTTATCCCATATCTTGCCATCGCCACCATCACCAATATGCCATGCACTAAAATAGCCTTTTTTCTCCTCCAGTGTGGCCTTGATTTTCCAATATGGTGTTGGTTTAAAATTTTGTATTTCTTTCTCTCTATCTACAATAATGGCAAGCGTTGGAGTTTGCACTCTACCTATAGAGAAGAGTTCTTTGCCTACAATGGTTATAGCCCTTGTGCTATTGATGCCTACAAGCCAATCTGCCTCACTGCGTGCCTCTGCTGCCTTGCCAAGGTTTTCCATTTCCTTTTCTTCTCTGAGGTTTTTCATGGCCTCTTTGATGGCGTCTTTGGTCATAGCCTGTAGCCATAGTCTTTTAACAGGTTGCTTGATACCCAGTGATTTTTTGATGTATCTGAATATCAGTTCACCTTCTCTACCGGCATCCATGGCGTTAATAACAGTGTCTGCCTCTTTAAGGAGTTTTTTTATGGCCGTTATACGCTTTTTAGATGTTCCCTGTATGGGGGTAAGCTGAAACTTTTCTGGCACTATCGGAAGAAACATAAGCTTCCATGCTTTAAACTTTTTATTGTAGGCATCGGGTTCTGCCAGTGTATATAAGTGTCCCTGTGCCCATGTAATAATATAATCGCCTACCTCAAAGTAATCTTTTTCCTTTTTTGGTTTGCCTAATGCTTTGGCAATGGTCTCTGCCACCGATTTTTTTTCTGTTATGATTAGGGTCTTGCCCTTTTTCTTTGGCAAGGAGATCACCTCCTAAATTTACCCCTATTATATACAACATCATGATTTTTCGTATGCAGCGGTATAATTATTATGTAAAAAACATAAAATTTGCTAAGGGGGGACTTGTATGGTTAGTGCTATTGTGTTGGGCCTCATATTCTTGGTGCTTATTATCTTTATTGCCGCGGCTATAGTTATCATCAGACCTTATGAGGTAGGTTTAGTTGAGAGGTTAGGTAAGTTCTATCGTATGCTTTCTCCAGGTATAAATTTTGTCATTCCCATTATAGATAGAGTTATTAAGGTAGATATGAGAGAGCATGTTATAGATGTACCTCCACAAGAGGTCATTTGTAAAGACAATGTTGTTGTCGTAGTAGATGCCGTTGTTTACTATCGTATCATTGATGCCCCTAAGGCCATTTACAATGTTGGTAATTATCTACAGGCTATCATCAAACTGGCCCAGACAAACCTTCGTTCCATTATTGGTGAAATGGAGCTTGACCAAACACTATCTGGTAGAGAGGTTATTAATGCCAAGCTTCGTGAGGAACTGGATAGGGCCACAGATCAGTGGGGTGTTAAGGTGACCCGTGTTGAGATTCAGAAGATTGACCCACCGGCTTCTATCCAAGAGGCCATGGCAAAGCAGATGAAGGCAGAGCGTGAAAAGAGGGCCATGATTCTTGAGGCAGAGGGTATGAAGCAATCTGCTATTTTGAAGGCTGAGGGGCAGAAGGAGGCTCAGATTCGCAAGGCCGAAGGTGACAAGATTGCCGCGATACTGAGGGCCGAAGGTCAAGCTGAGGCCATACGTAAGATTGTAGAGGCCTTGTCTACGGCTGATGAAAAATATCTCACTATTCAATATCTTGAAAAACTACCGGAGATGGCCAAACCGGGTAATATGCTTATTCCATATGATGTGCAGTCTTTGGCATCTTTGCTTAAGACAATATCCTTTGTGTATAAAGATGGAGGCGATAAATAATGGGGCATTTTCACATTGCCCTTTGGAATGCGTATTTTCTTATTTTGCTTGGTATAGCTATAGTGGTGCTTGATTTGTTTACAGTACTGTTTCTCACACCTATTGGGGTGGCTCTAATTGTGTGGGGCATTTTAGATATCTTTGGTGCCCCTATGATTGTGTCTGGGCTTGTGGCTATTCTTACACTTATTGTTGGATATTACCTCTATGTCAAGTTTGCCCAAACAGTTAAACAGGGGCAAGACTTTGGCTCATTTTCGCTTATTGGCAAAGAAGGTGTTGTGAAAGAGATTTCCGGTGATGGCAGTTTTATTGTTGAAGTAGACTTTGATATGTGGGTTGCCATCCCTGCTAAAGGCTATGAGGGTAGGCAGTGGCATGTTGGAGACAGAGTTGTGGTAGAAGCTATAGATGGGGTAAAATTAATTGTTAAACCCAAAGAACAGTAAAAACTGCGGGAGGGATTGAAGTGGAGGCAGGACTAGTAGGTCTTAAATATAGTGGTAAGAGCACAATTTTTAAAGCTCTAACAGAACACAAGGTGCAAACCAAAGAAGGCAGTGTTGTCAAAGGTGCTGCTACTGTTATGGATGAAAGACTTTTAAAACTGGCCGAGGTTTTTCATCCTAAGAAGATTACACCGGCAACAATTACATTTGTTGATGTGCCCGGTTTTACACCGGGTATGGATAAGAAGATGTATCACCAGTTTCTCAGTGAGGTTTCTAAGGTTGATCTTCTTATTAATGTTGTAAGGGCGTTTGATGATCCTTATGCTCCCCATCCACTTGGTGATATTGACCCTGTTAGAGATGCCGCAGCCCTTGATGAAGAACTACTGCTAAGGGATATGTCTTATACTGAGACAAGACTGTCTAATCGTAAGCTTGACAAAGATACAAAGGCTATGCTGGAGAAGATTCTGGCCTTTTTGGAGACAGAAAAGCCACTTAGGGCTGGAGAGTTTTCTGAGGATGAATGGGCATTTATACAGAGGGAGGGCTATCTGACAGCTAAACCGGAGATGTATGTACTCAATGTTGAAGATGGATATGACGAGCAATGGAAAGATTCTCTCCGCGCTTATGCTAAGGAGAAAGGGGCTCCAATGCTTGTGCTTAATGCCAAGTTGGAATCTGAAATTGCAGAATTACCAGAAGAAGAAAGACAGGTCTTTATGGAAGAGTTTGGTATTGCAGAGCCTGCTATCATGAGGCTTGCCAAGATGGCCATGGATATGATGGGCTTGTCTTATTTCTTCACTGCCGGTGAAAAAGAGGTTAGGGCATGGACCATACGCAAAGGTGCCACTGCTGTAGAGGCAGCAGGTGCCATTCACACAGATATTGCCAAAGGGTTTATTAGGGCAGAGATTGTCAGATGGGATGACCTTGTAAAAGCCGGTAGCTGGAAAGAGGCCCACAATCAAGGGTTGGTAAGACTTGAGAAGAAGACATATGTTATGCAAGATGGAGATGTGGCATTTTTCAGATTCAATGTGTAGGTGATGCATATGAAGGTAAAAGTTGAGTTTTTCAATATGCTGAGGGATAAATTAAATGGGCTTAGGTATATAGAGATGGAGAATGTTTCTACACTAAGAGAGGTTCTTCAGCGTCTTGATGAGATGTTTCCACATATCAAAGGTGAGATATGGGATGGTCAGAAGGTTAGAGATGACTACATCATAATGATCAATGGTAGGAATATGCTTTTTATTGGTAAAGAAGATGCACCTTTAAAAGATGGTGATGAGATCAGCATATTTCCACCAGCTGCAGGAGGTTGATGTTTGTGGCATTTAGGAAAAAACTGGGTATTAAACACATTTTAGGTATTCTCTTCGGTACGGCTATTGCATCATTTGGTATGGTGGCTTTCTTACTTCCTAGAAATCTGGCTCCAGGTGGAGTTGGTGGTCTTGCACTAGTTACAAAAGCTGTTCTTCCGCTTCCAGATTGGATTGGTGTTGGTATGATTATGCTATTTTATAATGTTTTCTTGCTCATATTGTCATTTATTTTTATTGGACCTACATTTGGTGTTGGTACCATTATAGGTACTGTTGCTTTTTCACTTTTTATTGATTTATTCAATAAATTCGGTTTCCCTCCCCAAGATGTTGTGAAACAGCTAACACAAGATCCTCTTCTTGCAGCAATTTATGGTGGTGCTCTTGTAGGTGTTGGACTAGGTATTGTCTTTAAATATGGTGGCTCCACAGGTGGTACCGATATTATCGGTATGCTTGTCAAACACTTTACAGGGCTTCCTGTGGGGCAAGGCATGCTTATGGCCGATGGCACTGTTGTCACCCTTATGGGGATAGTTTTCAAGAGCTGGCAGGTTGTACTCCTTGCGATTATCTCTATCTATATCACGGCTTTGGCTGTAGATATACTACAAGAAGGTCTTGTGAAAAATAGAAAGTTTCTTATTATTACAGAGAAGCCCGATGAGATAAAGAATGCTATACTCAATAATCTTGGTCGTGGTGTGACAGTGTTTAAGGCAGAGGGTGGCTATACGGGACAACCCAAAGATGTGCTAATGGTCGTTGTCTCCCGTAAAGAGGTTGAAGACCTCAGAGAGCTCATTGCCTCTATAGATAAAAAAGCCTTTTATATTGTTGAAGATGTTGCCATGACGATAGGAGAGGGTTTTATTCCCCATGATGCCATGTAAACAGAGATGGTATTTGCACAGAGCAGGGAGGACATATGTCCTCCCTTTTTCTTTTAATAAATGCTCCTCTGTGTGATATACTCAAATTGAATTTTGTGTGTATGGGGGAAAACATGGGAGGGTATGCAGAAGTCTTAAAAAGACTAAAGCAGTCGTTTGGGGTGACATTTCCATTTTACGAGGGGGATCCGTACAAAGTCCTCATTTCTTGTATCCTTTCTGCTCGCTCTCGCGATGAGAGAACATATCCTACCGCCAATAAGTTATTTGAAAAATATCATGGGCCGTGCCAGCTTGCTGAGGCTAAGCTGGAGGATGTGCAAGATATCTTAAGACATCTAGGATTGTGGCGCGAAAAGTCAAAAAGGGTTATTGATGCTGCAAAGGTCATATGTGAGCTTGGATATGTGCCTGATACATTTGAAGAACTCACCAAAATTCCCGGCATAGGTCGCAAATGTGCCCATATTGTGCTTGCCTATGGCTTTGGTAAAAGGGTTGTAGCCGTTGATACCCATGTTAGGCGGATCTCCAAACGTTTGGGTATTGTGCCTACTGATGCCAAAGACGAAGAGATAGAACAAGCCTGGCTTTCTGTGCTGGGGGACGATGCCAAAGATATTAACCACTACCTTGTGGCACTTGGGAGAAGATTATGCGGACGCACACCTAAGTGCAACGAGTGTCCGCTTAATGATATATGCAAGAAACAGGGTGTATAAAAATCTTTCCTTAGGGGGGATGCACGATGTCCGTGTGGGACAAACTCTTTGGTGGTACCTCTCCCATTGAACTTATGATTCAACACGGTCTCATTGTAGAACAGGCTTCAGATCTACTTCCTGAGCTGTGGCGCAGGTACATTGCCGGTGAAGACTTTTCTGATATTGCCAAAGAAATTTATGACCTTGAATCGCAGGCCGATGCCATTAAACTAGAGATTAGAAAGATTCTTCACAGAGGATTTTTGTATCGCTTTGAAAAACATGACATCATTGAATACATCAGAGTCCAAGATCGCATTGTTGACCTCATAGAAGATACCGCGAAAATAATGGGCCTAAACTATGTAGAGTTGCCAGAAGAGGCATCTAAAAAACTTGAGAATCTTATTGACTGTATTGAAAACATGATGGATATTTTGAAAAAAGCCCTAAAGGAGCTAAGAAATGTTTTAGAGTCTGACTTTGCAAGTAGAGAAGTGGGTAAAGAGAGACAAATTGTAGAAGAAATGGCACAGATTGAAAGTAAAATTGACGAAGCCGTTTATGACTTTGGTAAGTGGCTATATGCCCAGAAAAACTCTATGAACCCTGTGGATATTATGTTTCTTAGAAATCTTGTGCTGACAATTAGTCATATCGCCGATGCCACAGAGAATGTAGCTGACAAGATTAATTCTATGTTAGGCTAAAAAGGAGGGGATGGGGGATGCATTTTCTTCTTGTTCTTGGCTTTGCCATAGGATTTTTGATGGCGGTTGCCATTGGTGCCAATGATGCCGCTAATTCTATGGCAACAGCTGTTGGTGCCAAGGCTATCACGCCAAAACAGGCCATTTTTATCGCTGGTGTGCTTGAGTTTGTTGGTGCCACATTCTTTGGTAAGCAGGTGACAGAGACTATAAGAAAAGGTATTGTTGATCCAGCTAAACTATCAAGTCCTGATATTGTTGTGATTGGTTCTATGGCAGCACTTCTTGGTGCTGCACTGTGGATTTTCTTTGCCACAAAATACGGTCTTCCTGTGTCTACAACTCACTCTATTGTTGGTGGCATGATAGGTTATGGTATTGCCGCAGCAGGGTGGAGCGTTGTCAACTGGAATAAGGTTATTACCGTTACTATGTCTTGGATTCTCTCTCCTATTGTGGGGCTTATATTTGCCTTTATTATGTTCAAACTCCTGTCAGCCCTTATACTTCATAGCGATGACCCTGTAAAGAGCACAAAGATATGGGCACCTGTCTTTATATCTTCAGCCTTTGTCATTATCGGTTTTTCGTTTGGTTTTAAAGTTATGCATGTGAAATCATGGTCAGATGCCAGCATTTATGGTATTGGATTTGGTTTTGTGGCACTAGTGGGTTCGGTATGGTATGTGCTTTCTATTCTAAAGAGGGCACAAGGTGATGAATATCAAAAGGTTGAAGAGGTCTTTAGAATAGCTCAGGTATTTACATCGTCGTATGTGGCTCTTGCCCATGGTGCCAATGATGTTGCCAATGCTATCGCCCCTGTTGCTGCAATATACATAGCATTGAAGAGTGGTGAGGTCACGACAACTGCAACGATTCCACGATATATTCTTGCCATAGGTGGTTTGGGTATAGCCCTTGGTATATGGCTATTTGGGAGAAAGGTCATGACCACTGTTGGTGAAAAACTGACAGAGCTGACCAATACTAGAGGCTTTGTTATAGATTTTTCAACGGCTACTGTTGTTCTCGGTGCCTCTAACCTTGGTATGCCAGTTTCAACAACTCATACTGTTGTTGGTTCAGTTTTAGGTGTGGGATTTGCCCGTGGTGTGGGGGCCGTGAATTTGCGAATTCTTATTGAGATTGTGGCATCATGGTTCTTTACGGTGCCTGCTGCAGCACTTGTGTCGTATGTGTTGTTTTATATACTAAAATTTATTTTCTTGTGATATAAATTTACATCTACTATACCGTGGCGGGGGCAATGCCCTCGCTTTATTTTTGATATCCTACTAACGAGGTGGTGAATGATATGAAAAAACTCTTGGTGGCTACATCTAATCCCCATAAGCTGAAAGAGATGAAACAGCTTCTTGAGGGACTACCATATGATGTGTTGTCTATGAAAGATATTGACATAAATATTATTATGCCAGAAGAAGACGGTGATACTTTTCGTGACAATGCCTATATCAAAGCAAAGGGCGTGTATAAGCAGATAGTAGAAAAATACCCTGATATGTGGGTGCTTGCCGATGATAGCGGTATGAGTGTTGATGCACTTGGAGATGCCCCCGGTGTGCATTCTGCCAGATATAAAGGGCTTTCTACCCCCGAAGAAAGGCTGAAAGAAGTGCTGAGAGAGATGGAAGATGTGCCATGGGAAAACCGCACAGCCCATTTTATAACGGTGATGTGCCTTATTACAGATTTTGCCGAAGTTTTTACAGAGGGAATTGTGAATGGTTATATTGCATTAGAGCCCAAAGGGGAAAATGGCTTTGGATATGACCCCATATTTTACTATCCTCCCCTTGATAAGACATATGCACAGATGGGTGCTGAAGAAAAGAATAGTGTTTCTCACAGAGGTATAGCCAGTAGAAAAATGAAGGTTGTACTTGAGAAGTTCGCACGGTAAAATGTTTAAAAAGTAGGAGGCATGTCTATGAACTGTGGGGTTAGTGACTAACATCTGTATAACAGGTAAGATTACCACATACTACTGGATACTGTGTCGGGGCAGTTTCCGAGTTAGTTGTTTGTAAAAAATCCCCATTTACCGTTATCATATAAGTACATGTTTCCTTGATGTTGAAAATATGGGAGGTGACATCTATGTCTATGGATATACCTAAGCATATAGATCCTAAAGATATTGAAGGCAAGTGGTATGAAAGATGGAAAAAAGACAAAGTTTTTCACGCAGAGGTGGACTACAGCAAAAAGCCCTTTTCCATGGTTATTCCACCACCTAATGTTACAGGTTCACTTCATATGGGACATGCCCTCAATGTAACCCTCCACGATATTGTGTGGAGATTTAAGCATATGCAGGGATATAACACTGTATGGGTACCGGGAACAGATCACGCCGGTATTGCTACACAGACTGTTGTGGAGAGAAAATTACTTAAAGAGGAAGGAAAAACCCGCTGGGAACTGGGTAAAGAGGAGTTTATTAAGAGGGTATGGCAGTGGAAAGAAGAATCTGGTGGCCGTATTCTTTCTCAGATGGAGCGTATGGGTATCTCTGTTGATTGGGATCGCCTGCGCTTCACTATGGATGAAGTGTGCTCTAAAGCTGTCAGAAGGGCATTTAAGACCCTTTATGATAAAGGACTTATATATAGAGGAGACTATATTATCAACTGGTGTCCCCACGATATGACGGCCCTTTCTGACCTTGAGGTAGAGCATGAAGAAATGGATGGTTTCCTTGTGTATAGCAAATATCCATTTACCGATGGAACAGGCTATCTTATTGTTGCCACAACAAGACCAGAGACAATACCTGCCGATGTGGCAATAGCTGTAAACCCAGAGGCCGAATATGTGCTTGTTGAAAGAGACGGCAAGAAGTATCTCTTTGGTAAGGTTGTCGTAGATAATGACACCCTTGGCTGGGGCGAGTATAACATTGTAGAGACCTATAAGGGCAAAGACCTGGTAGGTAAGTTTGAGGTGAAACTTCCTATTGGACCTGAAGACAGGGTGATAGGTATTATTACCGATGAAGAGATTGACCCCGACTTTGGCACGGCTGCACTGAAGGTAACGCCGGCACATGATGCTGTAGACTTTGAGATTGGTAAAAAGTACAATTTGCCCATTATATCTGTTATTAATCTTGATGGCACAATGAACGAGCAGGCAGGTCCTGAGCTTGCAGGTCTTGACCGATTTGAGGCAAGAGATAAAGCTATAGAAATTATGGAGCAGAGGGGCCTTGTTGCCCTTAAGCAGCCTTATAAGATACCTGTAGGTAAGTGCTATAGATGTGGCACTATCATAGAACCAATGGTGTCTAAGCAGTGGTTTGTGAAACTCACTGCCATGGTAGACGAGGCCAAAAAGACCGTTGAAGAGGGAAGAACCCGCATTATTCCAGACAGGTGGACAAAGGTTTACTTTGACTGGATGAACAACATTAGAGACTGGTGTATATCCCGTCAGATATGGTGGGGACATAGAATACCAGCTTGGTATTGTAAAGATTGCGGTCATATTACTGTATCTGAGGAGACACCAGAGAGATGTGAAAAGTGTGGTAGCACCAATATAGAGCAGGATCCCGATGTGCTTGATACATGGTTTTCATCTGCCTTGTGGCCATTTGAGGTTTTTGGCTGGCCTGAGGAAACAGAAGATCTGAAATATTTCTTCCCAACATCTCTTCTTATTACCGGTTGGGATATTCTCTTCTTCTGGGTATCTAAGATGATATTTATGTCAGTGCACCTGACAGGTAAAGAACCCTTTAAAGATGTCTATCTCCACGGACTTGTGCGTGATGAAAAGGGTCAGAAGATGTCTAAGACAAAGGGTAATGTTATAGATCCCTTAGAGCTTGTAGATAAATATGGTGCCGATGGTCTACGGTTTGGACTGGCTCACCTTGTTAGTAAGGGGCAGGATATTAAACTGTCTGAGGAGAAAATTGAGCATGGTAGAAACTTCATGACAAAGATATGGAATGCTTCCCGTTATATTCTTATGCGTCTTGATGGTAAGGTTCCCGCAAAGCCAGAAAATATGGAGAGCGAGCTGACACTTCCCTCTAAGTGGATACTGTCAAGGCTGACACATGTGAAAAAGCAGATGACAGAACTGCTTGAAGACTATGAATTTGGTGCAGCAGCTCGTCTTATTGAGGATTTCTTCTGGAAAGAATTTTGTGATTGGTATCTTGAGCTGTCCAAATTTGAAGATACTGAGGCCACAAGGTGGACACTCCTTACCGTTTTAAAGGACAGTTTGAAGATGATACATCCATTTATGCCATTTGTTACAGAAGAGATTTGGAGTCTCCTGCCTGACTACGATGGCACATATATTGTTGAAAGTGGTTGGGTGTCTTCTGATGAATATATGTGGGAAGATATCCTTGAAGAGGCAGATAAGTTTATGGAAGTTGTTAGGGGAATAAGGGCACTGAAGGCAGATATAGGCCTTGGCATGAAGAAAGTGCCTATGGTATATGTTAAAGGTGAGGGTTTAGATGAGTTTATCCAGAGGTGGGGCAAATACATTGAAGGTCTTGCCAAATTGGAGAGCCTTGAAGGTGTAGACACAAAACCCCATGGTGCCTATTCTGTTGTTGCCCGTGATATTGTGCTGTATTTACCCCTTGAAGGACTCTTGGATATTGAGGCAGAGAAGAAGAGACTCCAGAAAAAACTTTCTGGGCTTGATAAAGAGATATCTCGTAGAGAAAAGAAGCTTGCCAATGAAAACTTTGTGAAGAAAGCCCCGGCTGAGGTTGTGGAGAAGGTAAAGGCAGAGCTTGAAGATCTTCGTGGTCAAAAAGAAAGGGTTCTTGAGCACCTAAAAGACTTAGAGGCATAAAGATAAAGGGGAGTCCCAGGCTCCCCTTTTTACATATTCATATGCTTAAGAATGTCCTCTATACGAGGTTTGACACCCTCCAGTATTCTATCCAGTTCTTCTATAGGGTGGGTATATATGAAAGATTTCTCCGTATATCCTCTTTCCTTTCTTATCATGTTTATGAAAGACTCAGAGAATGTGTTGTTGGCAAATAGCCCATGTAGATATGTACCTATAATGCGGTCTTTGTAGTATCCGTCAGGGTTTCCATTTAGCATGAGAAAAGGTGGGTCTGTTTCTGTTATGCCGTGGTGTATCTCATACCCCGACACAGCTATACCACCGGTGACGGGGATATCTTTCATAACATAGCCCTTACTGAGTCTCAGTATTTTGTCTTTTCTAAAAATGGTGTTGCCGGGTATTAGCCCCAGCCCTTTATATACACCAGGTTTATCTTCAATGCCCTCTTTATCTACGATGCTTTCTGTTAGCATCTGAAATCCACCGCATATGCCGATGATATATGCACCACTTTCCCATGCTTTCTTTATAGACTTATCTATACCCATGCTTCTAATAAATCTCAGGTCTTCAATAACCTTTCTTGAACCCGGTAGTATGACCACATCTACATTTTCTATCTCATAGGGATTGACCGTGAATATGAGGTTGACCTTGCCTATCAATGGGTCAAAATCATCATGATTGGCCATGTGAGATGTTTGAATAACGGCCACAGTAATATCGTTTGGGATACGGGGTATATTTCTCTTCAGTGCATCCTCTTCGGGAAGATTGTGATGAATATATGGTAAGACAACTGTGGGTATACCATATCTACGGTAGAGGTAATCTATTCCCTCTTTCAGTAGACTTTCATCGCCCCTGAATTTGTTGAGAACAAATACCTTAATGTGTTTTTGCTCTTCTGGAGATAACAGCTCCATTGTGCCTACAATCTGTGCAAAGCTACCACCTCTGTCTATATCGGCCACGAGTATTCCGTCGGCGTCTGTGTACAGAATGGGTTTTATATTGGTGATGTCGTATTTTTTCAGATTAATTTCAGCTGGAGAACCGGCACCTTCAATAACAATGTAGTCGTGTCTTTTCATCAGTGTGTCAAGGTTTGCTTTAATAATTTCCCATAACTGTTCCCGATCTTTGCTTATCCAGTTTTTACTGTCTATGCTGCCAGCAGGTTTACCGTTTATTACCATGTAAGACTGTGTTGGTGCTCCCGGTTTGAGAAGAATGGGATTGTATATAGGTGATGGAATAACCTCTGCTGCCAATGCCTGATAGTATTGAGCAGAAGACATTTCATAACCCTCTGGGGTCACTTTGGCATTAAGGGACATATTTTGTCCCTTAAAAGGCACTACATCAAGATGTAAGTACTTTTTCATGTATCGTATAATTAGTAAAGATACAGTTGTTTTACCGGCACCACTCATGGTGCCCAGCACACCTATGGCCTTTTTCATGCGAACAGTCCCACCTGAACTTCTTCCAGTGTATCGGCATCAATAAGGAGTGGCTTGCCGTGTATGGGTAGTGCCACATTGTATATGAGAAACGGATTTTTCGTTTTCCATACCCGGGCGTGGTGACTATGTCCGTGAATGGTAATAGTAGGGGGATTTTCTTTCAGTGCATCACACAAACGCATGCTTGTTAGCCCACCCTTATCGTGGGTTTCTTCAATGGTAGTTTCGCATACACCATAGTGGGTTAGAAGTATTGTGTATGGGGTTTTTGCCTCTTTTATGGCCTGCTTTATCCACTCTATGCGCTTTGCATACCGCTTATGTATGTCGGGTATATTTCTTTTTTGCCAGCTTGTAGGTCTATCAAGCACACCTTCTGTGCCTATGATGGTGAAATTCCCGAGAGTATATATTTCATCTTCTAAGAAGACGATATCAGAAAGAACCTCCGGTAGGTGCTTTCTTACAGGTTCTTTGTCGGCGTTGCCCCATACAGCGATGACAAGAGAGGGTTTCCACACATGCATCATTTTTTCATACCACTCTATAAATGGCTGGTAGACAGCTCTTTTGGTAAGGTCGCCGGCAATAAAGAGTACATCTATTTTCGGCAGTGGTAGTGTGAGCATATGGTAGGCATCTCTGGCATACATGGGGATGTGTATGTCCGATGTGAAGGCAAATATCACCTTTCTCACCTCTGTCCCATTTCTTTAACAACCTCGTTAAGATGTCTCATGATGGTGTCTTCTATGATGGCTACAGTATCTGCATCAGTTGCCGTCACATCTATATCTATTTTTCCGTCTAGAATATCTGCCACCACGCGGCGTGCTGTTTCGTAGCCTATGGCTTTGGCAAATTCTATATCTTCTTCGCTATTTCTATCAAGCTGAAAATAGCTGATAACGCCCTCTTCACACACATCGGCCACCTTTGCCCCAAACTCTATAAGGTCAAGAATATATTCCTTTTCCATCGCATATGCCTCCTTTGTATTCCATATTTTTATGCATAGTCTAATGCTTATGATACAATGAAAGTGTAGGTTATTCCTCATATTTAGGGAAGGGAGGGATGTTCTCTTGGCCCGCATAGGCACAATCCTCGGTGAGCCCGGGGAAAGACTTCTTCTTATGGGTAATGAGGCCATTGCCCGTGGTGTTCTTGAGGCCGATGCTGCAGTTGCCAGCACATATCCCGGTACTCCATCGTCTGAAATTCTTATGGTTCTTTCAGAAGTAGCTCCTAAGGTTGGGCTTTATGCTGAATATTCTACCAATGAAAAGGTTGCATTTGAAGTAGCTCTTGCAGCATCATGGAATGGACTCAGGTCTGTTGTCACCATGAAGCATGTTGGTCTCAATGTTGCAGCAGATTCGTTTATGTCTGCTGCGTATCAGGGAACAAAGGGTGGTATGGTTGTAGTGACCGCCGACGACCCCAGCATGTGGTCTTCTCAAAATGAGCAAGACAACCGCATGTATGCTATGTTTGCCAATGTTCCTGTTCTTGATCCTATGGATCCACAGGAAGCCCTTGAGATGACAAAATATGCCTTCCAGCTTTCTGAAGAGGTTGGTTCTCTTGTTATGCTTCGTCCTACAACAAGGGTCAGTCATACAAGGGCAGATGTTAAGATTGGTGATCTTCCGGAGAACAAGAAGAATGCCGTAAGACTTTGGGGACACTTTGAGAAAAATCCAGAGAAATATGTTGTTCTCCCTGCTCGTGCAAGAAAGATGCATCCAAAGGTTCTTGAGCGTATAGAGAAGGCAAGGGAGATTCTGGAAAATGCTCCATTTAACTGGGAAGAGGGTAGTGGAGAGATAGGTATCATTGTATCTGGTATCTCCTATGTCTATTTGAAAGAGGCTATTCACAAACTTGGCATTGAAGATAGGGTTTCTATACTCAAGATAGGCACACCATTCCCACTTCCACTGAAGAAAGTGGAGAACTTCCTCAGAAAGTTTGAGGGAGGAAAGGTACTTGTTATAGAGGAACTTGAGCCTGTTGTTGAAAATCAGGTGAAAGTCCTTGTATATGACAAAGGTATTAATGTAGAGATTCACGGTAAAGATTACATTCCACGTATCTATGAGATGACAACACGCCGTATTATAGAGGCTCTTGAGAAGTATCTTGGCATGAAGCATGATGTAGACTTTGCCGCTATTGACGAGCACTTTAAGAAGGTATCTGAAAAACTTCCACCAAGACCACCAACACTGTGTCCTGCATGTCCCCATAGAAATACATTTTATGCTATTAAGAAAAATGCCAAAGGCAAAGGTATTTATACAGGCGATATTGGTTGTTATTCTCTTGGTGCACTGAAGCCTCTTGAGACAATGGATACTATTGTTGCAATGGGTGCTTCTATAGGTCTTGGTACCGGTATGGCACATGCTCAGAAAGACAAGAGGGTTTATGCTATCATTGGTGATTCTACATTCTTCCACACAGGTCTTTCTGCCCTTGCCAATGCTGTGTATAACAAGGCACCCATGACAATTGTTGTGCTTGATAACCGTATCACTGCCATGACAGGTCATCAGCCCGATCCGTCTACAGGACTGACAGCTACTATGGAACCAACTAAGTTTTTAGACATAGCTGAGATAGCAAAGGCTATGGGGGCAGATTATGTGGCTGTTGCCGATTCCTACGATATTCCAGAGCTTCTTAAGGTACTGGAAGAAGCTGATAAACATACTGTATCTGTTGTTGTATCCAGACAGCCGTGTTCGCTGCTCAGAACCCGTATACAGAGGAAGAAGGGCGAGTCTTGGCCTATCTATCAGGTTGACCCAGAGAAGTGTACCGGTTGTAAGGTCTGTATTAATGCCCATGGTTGTCCTGCTATTTCCTTTGATAAGGAAAAGAATGTGGCAGTAATAGATGAGGTTATGTGTTGGGGATGCTCTGGCTGTGCTCAGGTATGTCCATTTGATGCCATTTATGAAAAACTGCCAGATGGTGGCAGGAAGTACGATGTCCTTGATGAAGAGAACAAGAGGAGGTGGCAGCAGTGGAATTCAATGTTGTAATATCTGGTGTAGGTGGTCAGGGTATTCTCACAGCTGAGCATCTCCTTGCCCAGACTGCTCTTAGAAAGGGATATAAGGTTAGAGCCGGTGAGATTCATGGTCTTGCCCAGAGATTTGGTAGTGTTGTAGCCTTTGTAAGATTTGGTGAAACTGTTTACGGTGGTAGTGTGCCAGATGGCATGGGGGATATCATTCTTGGATTTGAGCCAGTAGAGACTATGAGATATATCAACTTTGTTAAAGATGGTGGTGTTGCCGTTGTTAATACAAAGAAAATTCCACCTGTACAGGTTTCTATGGGGCTTTATGAATATCCGTCTTGGGAAGAGATAAAGTCATGGCTTGATGAGAGAAATATTAAACTTATTGGTATACCTGCAGAAGATTTGGCACTGAAGGCCGGTAGTGCACTGGCAGTGAATACTGTCATGGTTGGTGCCGCTATTAAGCTTGGCCTTTTGCCATTTGAGCCTGAGGATATCAAAGATACTATTAAGGAAATATTCCCAGCAAAACTCCACGATCTGAACTTTAAGGCGTTTGACCTTGGCTACAAGGCAGAACCTGAAATAGTGTAAAAATAAAGGGGGCTACTTTTGAGCCCCCTTTATACTACCTAAGGAATGATTCTTACCCCGTCTGGTGGTATCCACTTCACCGTGCTATCCATTGTTTCAGATATGAATCTTATTGGCACAAATGTGCGGTTTTCGTATATGAGGGGTTTAGCCGATAGTGTAATATTTCTTCCATTTACAGATGCTACCTGAGAACCTTCATATACTGTCATCGTAATACTTTCTCCTGTGGGTTTTCTTACACTAAAAGATGTTTTACTATTTATGGCATCTTTCATGTAGATTTTTATTGTCTTACTATTTCCTGTTATAGTGACAATACGATTTTTGTTATCCCAGTCTACTTTATACCCGAGTCCTTCAGCTACAAATCTTATAGGTACGAGACTTCTGCTGTATCTTGGGTCTATGAAAGGAAATACTCCTTTGTCCATATGGGCGATTTTACTTCCTTTGAGATAAATGCTATTCCATATTCTTAGTGTAATGGCATTGTTGTATGGGAATGCAGTTTCTATAATCTGGCCATCTTCATCTATACCTGATACATTGCCATACACGATTTTGCCAGTATATATCCAACCTGCACTAAAGAGTATGTCATATGGTGAAGATGTAATACCCCAGAGTTCTTCTTTTGTAGAAGAACCTCCCCATGCCTTTTCATATCTGACTTTTCCGTATTCTGTTAGCGAGACTATATAAAAATCCTCGCTACCTGAATATCCCTTTATCTCTTTGCTGGTAGTATATCCGGTGGCAACAGGTCCTAAAAATGTTGTTGTGATATCAAACAATTCATCATCAGAAGTGCCTCCCATTGGTTTTATCCATCTCAGCTTTCCATCGTATGTCAGTGCTGCAATAAGACCGTCTGATGACATGCCGCTTTTACCATGAAATCCCTTAATATTCCCTGAAAATGTTGTGCCGGCTATATACAGTCCTGTTGTGTCTCCTGTTATACCATAACCGTAATCGTAGTCCTTTCCGCCAAGTGTTTTTTGCCATATAATATTGCCATCTTTGTCAAGCTTCATCACCAGTATGTCTGTAAGAAAGTCTGAAGAGGTGCTACCAACAATGTATATGTATCCATCTTTTACAAAGATGTCGTTAAGCTCTGTACTATCTCCTACATGTATACATTCAGACCATAGAAGATTACCATTGGTGTTTATCATTGCCACAAAGCCTTCCCCATCTTCTCCACATGGAAATGTGCCGGAGGTGGAGTTTGTATTGCCTATAATTACAAGATTTCCGTCTATATAGGCAATACCACGGGGTTCGTCTGTGCCATTGCCACCTAATGTTTTGAGAAATATTGTCTTCCCTGTTTTCATATCTACTTTGGCGAGAAAGACATCGCTGGCATCATATCCGTCATCTACTGCACCTGTGCTATAAATGCATCCATCATGTTCTACTGAGGCAATGCCTATAGCACCACTATTGGGTAGTAGTGTTTTACTAAGTATTTTTTTACCTAAGGGGGTCCAAACATCTATCTGAGGATATTGACTCATGCTATAGCCTGTTGCGATAACATAGCCATCGCTACTATAGCTTATGGATAGATAAGCATCGTCTCCGCTTTCATCATATGTGAAATTCCATAGGGACGAGGCACTGCTGATTGGTATGGATAGAACAAGTATCAGGGCTACAAGTATAGCAATATATCGTATAACTTTCATGCTACCACCTCCATTTATGTATACGCAGAGAAGGTGCTATT
>JAMORD010000199.1 GCA_027063755.1 bacterium
GGAGCGTGTATGTAAGTGTAGGGGAAGGGGATAGTATTATTTTGTCTTCACCTGAGGCCAGCGTACTTGTAGACAGTGGCAGACCATATCCCTGGGTATCCTCAAATATATTGAAGGCATTAAAATCATTGGGTGTTAATACACTAGATGTGGTGCTTCTTACACATCCCGATAGGGACCATACAGGGGGCTTTGATAAATACTTGAAAAATATCTTGAAAATGCGATATACGGCAATCTTGCGTGGTGAGAATGTGTGTGATAAAAGAATATTATTCTCAAATGATTTTTTTATACAGTTTGCTCCATGTAGGAGTGATTGGTCTGATAATGAAAAGTCAGCTGTTGTGTATTTCCATAGCCAGTGGCTTATGGCAGATTTAGAAAAAAGGGGATTATCTTATTTCTTAGAAGCAAAACCTCAGCATGCAGATATTATAAAGATGCCACATCATGGTGCATATGATAAACATACCGAGGCACTGATTGAGTATATCAAGCCACTATATGCCATCATATCTGTGGGTAAAAACCCTTACGGTCATCCGAAGTCTGCTACAATGCATTTATTGAAGGCTAATGGTGTTAAAATATACAAGACGGATGAATATGGAACCCTCGTTGTTCTTATTTCCCGCAATGGTAAAGCGTATTTTTTGCCACTGAAGTATTGGTGGTTTTATGCCTTACAATATATAGTGTAAGACAAATATTTGGAGGTGTTAACTATGGAGATAGAGGTCGTAGGTAGAGGTTACAATGTTTCTGAACACATTAAGGATTATGTTGAAGAGAAGATTGGGCGTCTTGAGCGTTTTTACGACAATATTCATCGTGCTCATGTGGTTATTAACAGACAGCCACACAAAGATGGTGATCTTTATAAGGTAGAGGTGACACTTTATGCTGCTGGAAAAACATTTCATGCCGAGAAAACAACGGCCATGATAAGCGAGGCTATAGATACTATTTCTGATGTCTTAGAAAGAAGTGTTAGGAGATACAAAGAGAAGCTTGTCAAGAGACACAAGATTCATTCTTCTCATGTCAAAGAGGAGACAATGCAGACATATGAAGAGGAAGAGGGCGAAGAATTGCCTGAAGAGATTGAATGGTATCGCACTGTCGTTTTGAGACCAATGACAGTGGCAGAGGCCCTTGAGGAGATGAAACTAGGAGACCACAGACTGTTCATGTTCCTTGATGGCGAAACAGGCCATGTGTGCCTTCTCTATAAGAGAGATGATGGTACGCTTGGCATGATTGAATCTATAGTGGAGTGATGAAGATTGTTAAAGTTGATAACTAATTACTTGAAGAAAAGAGAACTTCAGAAATATTGGAAAAAAGTAGAGCGAATTAATGCTCTGGAACCTGAGATAGAAAAACTGTCAGATGATGAATTGAAGGCTAAGACTGCAGAATTTAAAAATAGGCTGGAGAGGGGGGAATCTCTGGATTCCCTCCTTTTTGAGGCTTTTGCTGTTGTAAGAGAAGTTGCCAAGCGTACCTTGAATATGAGGCATTTTGATGTGCAACTTATTGGTGGCATGGTTATTCATGAGGGCAAAGTGGCAGAGATGAAAACCGGTGAAGGTAAGACTCTTGTTGCCACTTTGCCTGCCTATCTTAATGCCCTTACAGGCGAGGGAGTGCATATTGTTACTGTCAATGAGTATTTAGCCAAAAGAGACGCCAATTGGATGAGACCTGTTTATGAATTTCTCGGTATTACCGTTGATTACCTTAAGAGCGATATGGATAAAACCCGTAAAAAGCAGGCCTATAAGGCAGATGTGCTTTATGCCACGAACTATGAGTTGGGTTTTGATTACCTGAGGGATAATATGGCCCGTTCTCCCGACGAGATTGTCCAGAGAAGTCTCAACTATGCTATAGTTGACGAGGCAGACTCCATTCTTATAGACGAGGCCAGAACTCCGCTTATTATCTCTGGTCCCGCTGAAGAAGATACCCGTATTTACTACAAAGTTGCCAAATTGGCCCGTCGTATGGTTCCCGGTATTGACTTTGAGATGGACGAAAAAGACAAGTGGGTGACATTGACAGATAAAGGTATTAAAAAAGCAGAACGCTTTTTACATGTAGACAATCTTTATAGTCTGGAGAATACGGCCTTACTTCATAAGGTTATACAGGCTATTAGGGCAGAATACCTCTTTAAAAACGAGGTTGACTATATTGTCAAAGACGGTGAGGTTATTATTGTTGATGAGTTTACCGGTCGTCTGATGTATGGTAGACGATACTCTGATGGACTTCATCAGGCTATAGAGGCCAAAGAGGGTGTTATGGTTAAGGGAGAATCTGTAGTATATGCCACAATTTCTTACCAAAACTTTTTTAGAATGTATAAAAAACTTGCCGGTATGACTGGTACTGCCGAATCGTCTGCTGAAGAATTTGAGCGCATATATGGTCTCAAGGTTGTTGTCATACCCACCAACAAGCCTGTTATTAGAAAAGATTATCCAGATGTCATATACAAGACAGAAAAGGCCAAGTTTGACGCCGTTGTCAGGGAGATAGAAGAGATGTATAAGATTGGTAGACCTGTACTTGTGGGTACAAGGTCTATTGAGAAGTCTGAGTATCTCTCTAAACTTCTAAAGAAAAAAGGGATACCTCACCAGGTGCTTAATGCCAAATATCATGAAAAAGAGGCAGAGATTATTGCCCATGCCGGTGAAAAGGGCATGGTTACCATAGCCACCAACATGGCCGGTAGAGGTGTAGATATTAAACTGGGCCCCGGGGTAAAAGAACTAGGAGGTCTTCATATCATAGGCACAGAGCGACATGAGGCTCGCCGTATAGATGACCAGCTTAGAGGGCGTTCTGGTCGCCAGGGTGATCCTGGTTCTACACGATTTTATCTGTCCCTTGAAGATGAACTTATGAGGCTATTTGGAGGAGAAAATATTAAAAATCTTATGAATAAACTTAATATTCCTGACGATGAGCCTATAGAACATCCGATGATAACCAGGGCTGTTGAGAAAGCCCAGAAGAGGGTTGAAAACTATCATTTTGATATTAGAAAAAGGCTTCTTGAATATGACAATGTTCTTGATATGCAGAGGGAAATTATATATGACCAGAGGCGAAAGATACTCTTCTCTGATAATGTTGAAGATATTCTTGAGTCTATTGTGAAAAACTATGCTCAGTATCTTGCCGATGTAGTGTGGTCTGATGAGCTAATCCCTGAGGAAATTGTCAAGAATGCAGAGCAGGAGCTGTATCTGCTGACAGGGAAGCAGATAAGTTGGGAGGGAGAACTTCCAGAAGATAAAGAGGATTTGCAGAAGTGGTTTGAAGACAGTATAAGAAAAGTGCTTCAGCTGAAGAAGGAACTATGGGGTGAGGATATCTGGAAGCAGGTTATCAAACAAGTTTTGCTTGGTACCATTGATAGGAATTGGATAGATCATCTTCAGACTATGGAACAACTGAGACAGGGCATTGGTCTAAGGGCATTTGGCCAGAAAGACCCACTGGTTGAGTATCAGTATGAGGCAAGAAACATGTTTGAGATGATGCTCAATAACATTAGAAGAGATACCATAAGGACACTGTCTGTATTGAATTTGAATATCAATGTTGCTGCTTCAGATAAGGAAGGGAGGAAGGGATAGTGATAGAGAATATAGTACAGCTAAAAGAACGGATAGAGGAGATAGAGAAGAAATATAGGGAAGCGAGGGATCGTCTTTGACCTTGAAAAAATAAAGTCTGATATTGAAGAGTTGAAGAAACAAACTTCTGCTCCTGACCTCTGGGATGATCCCCAGAGGGCTTCTTCTTTAATGAAGACCTTGCAGGAAAAGGAAAACATTCTGAAAGAAATAGAAGACCTTGAAAGTCAGTTTGATGATATAGAAGCTTATTTTGAACTTCATGAGGAAACGGGAGATGAAGAACTCTTACAGGAGCTTTCACAAGCTGTTGAGGATTTGGAAAAGGCTGTAGAAAAATTCTGGGTAAAAACGCTGTTTACGGGTAAATACGATGACAAAGATGCCGTGCTCTCACTTCACGCCGGTGCCGGCGGTGTTGAGGCTATGGACTGGACATCTATGCTCATGCGTATGTATGTAAGGTGGGCAGAGGAAAATGGCTATAGTGTAGAGGTGCTTGATGTCTCAGAAGGAGAAGAGGCTGGTATTAAGAGTGCCACGATGGTTATCCGAGGACCGTATGCATATGGTAAACTAAAGGCGGAAAAAGGAGTTCACCGTCTGGTGCGTATATCTCCTTTTGATGCCAATAAAAGGAGACATACATCATTTGCACAGGTAGAGGTTGTTCCCTACTTTGATGAAGATGTAGATATTGATATCAATCCGGAAGATATTCGCATGGATACTTTTCGTTCTGGTGGTAAGGGAGGTCAGCACCAGAATAAAAGGGAAAGTGGTGTAAGATTGACTCATATTCCAACCGGGATTTCCGTTATTGTTACATCTGAAAGGTCGCAGCATCAGAATAGGGCAAAGGCTATGAAGATTCTTAAGGCTCGTCTTCTACAGCATTATGAGAAACAAAGAGAAGAGGAAATGCGAAGGCTCAAAGGGGAGCATAAGTCTGCAGAATGGGGTAATCAGATACGCAGTTATGTGATGCAGCCATATCAGATGGTAAAGGACCACCGCACAGGTTATGAAGTAGGTAATGTAGGAGCTGTTTTGGATGGTGATATTGATGAGTTTATTATTGCCTATCTGAAATGGGCTGCTGGAAAGGATGATGGAAGTGGCCAGTGATGTTATATTATCCCTCCGCGATATTACTGTTCATCTTGGGTATAGTAAGCGGAGGGTGCTTGCAAATATTTCATTTGATGTGTGCCAAGGAGAAAGAGTCTATATACTGGGACCTACTGGTGCGGGAAAGACAACACTACTTTATACCATCTATGGTATGTGGAAACCTACATCAGGTTCTGTTTGGTTCAACAATATGGAGATTACTTCACATAGTAGACCTCCACTAGAAAAGTGGAGACGAGACATTGGCTTTGCCTTTCAAGATTATAAGCTTCTCATGGATCGTACCGTTATAGAAAATGTAACTATTCCCCTTGTTTTGAGGGGATTTACCCGAGAAGATGTGCTATCCTTTGCATATAAGGCGCTAGAAGTCGTTGGCATGAAAAACCGCGATAAAGATTTTCCATCAATGCTTTCTGGTGGTGAACAGCAGCTTGTCTCCCTTGCAAGGGCTATTGCGTTTAGACCTAAACTCCTTCTTGCCGATGAACCTACAGCAGGACTTGACAATATCACTTCGGAAAAGGTGTTAAAAGCCCTTGAGCATATCAGAGATGAATACAATATTACTATGTTAATTGCTACACACAATGTTGATATAGCAGCACGTAGGGCAACACGAATTATAAGAATTGAAGGTGGAAAGTTGAGGGTTGATGCTTATGGTAAAGGCAAGATACCGCAAGACTAATTTAGATAGATACTTTAGCAGGGCTTTTTCCATATTTTGGGGTGGCGGTATTGCCACCCTCAGTGCTGTTTTGTCCGTGGCGTTTGCCGTATTTGTATGGATTACTGTATCTTATTTGCTGATATTTACCCAGAACTTCGCTGGTGCCGTATACGGTAATATTGGTATTGTAGCGTTTTTTAATGATAGCATTACCGATGCTGGGGTTTCAGATGTTATTGCCGATGTGAAAAAGATACCTGGGGTGAATTCAGTGAAATATGTGCCTCCAGAAGACGCACTTAAGAATTTAGAAAAGTCTCTTGCTGATTACTCAGCACTTATAGAGAGTCTTCCATATAATCCTATTCCTCCGTCTATAGAGGTGTATGTAGAAAACCCAGAGGATTTAGAAAAGGTTGCCGCTGCTTTAGAGAAGATGGGGGTTTTTGACGATATTCTTGTGCCTACAGACTTTGCCAATAAGATTATGCGTATTGTTAGTGTGTCACGGACAGTGGTTATGTCTGTTATGGTTTTATTCCTTTTCATTACATTTGTTATGATATTTTTGACGATATCGTCGGCAATATTATCTCATCACGAAGAAATCGTACTATATAGACTCCTAGGAGGAAGTTATGTGTTTATATATTTTCCTTTTGTATTATTGGGATTACTCTACGGTATAGCTGGAGCTATTATTGGTACTTTAGGAGCAGCATTTGCTATTAGGGCTCTAACTCCAGGAATCCAGGCTCTAGGCAAGGCTATTATAGGAATAGATCATATAGCAGTGGGTAATATGATACCTGTGTATATGGTATCTATAGTTGTAGGGCTCATATTGGCACTGATTGCTGCTATGTTTGCTATAAGGAGATTTCTTGTTGAGATGGAGGTTAAGGGCTTATGAAGAAAAAGTGGGTTATATTCATTGCCATTTTGTTGTCCTTGTCATTTGTGCTTGCCTCTGGAGCGGTTGCCTTTGCTTCAAATAATGCGTCGTCTGCCGACGATGTGAAAAAGAAGATAGAAGAGCAGAAGAAGAAAATAGAGCAACTAAATAAGGAACTGGAAGAACTGACAAGGGAGCTTAATAGGCTTGCAGCCCAAAGAGGTGGTATATATTCTAAGCTGTATTCAGTTCAACGGCAAATAAAAGAATTAGAGAGCAAGCAGGAGCAGCTTGCTAGTGAGGTTGATGAGCTGGATGCAAGGCTAAAGAGACTTGAAGTTGATAAAAACCTGTATCTGAAAAAGGTTGATGAAAAGCAAAAAGATATGGCAACTCGTGTTTTAGCTTGGTATAAGTATTCCAAATATGGGTGGACAACATATCTTGGTAATATTCAGAACTTTACCGAGTTTATGAGAGATAACTATGAAATGATGCTTGTTGTAGATATGGATAGAAACATCTTAGCTGAGTATAGTCTCAAGGTGCAGAAGCTAAAGGAGATAGAAAATGAGATTGTTTCCTTAAGACAAGAGAGACAGCAGAAGATAGAAGAACTGAACAAGATTGTGGCACAGCTGGAGCCTCAATACAAACAGTATAGCCAGATATATACGGCACTCAGTGCGGAGTATTCTAAAAACCTTGCCAAGAAGAGAAAACTTATAGCATACAAAGAGAAAGAAGAGCAGGTGCTTTATCAGCTACTTGCACTACTTGAGGCCTACGAGGGGGATAGTAAGTTTACCGGTTTTATATGGCCAATGACAGGTGTCTTAACGGCCAAGTTTGGTTGGCGTATTCATCCTATTTATCACACCAAGATGTTTCATAATGGTATAGATATTGCTGCTCCATTTGGTACCCCTATTAAGGCTGCAGCATCTGGAATAGTAGCATATGCTGGTTGGTTTGGTGGTTATGGATACACTGTGATTCTTGCCCACCCCAATGGTTTTTATACCCTCTATGCCCACTTATCAAAGTATGTTGTGAAAGAGGGACAAAAAGTCTATCAAGGTCAGGTAATAGCATACGAAGGTAGTACAGGTTGGTCTACAGGACCACACCTACACTTTGGTATATATAGGAAAATAGGCGGTAAGAAGGAGTTTGTGGATCCGCTGAAGTATTTACCACCTATGCCATAGGGAGGTGTTTCTATTGAACAAACAGCGTGGTTTTAGTTTTACCCAAGTTCTCATTTATGTGCTGGTATTAGCCATTGTATTTTCTTCTGGCTTCTTACTAGGGCAATATGAGACAGCCAAAAAGGTGGCCACTGGAGAGCCTACAGTTCTTGACAGAATTGTTCGTACATTTGTTGGTCCAGATTTGTCATCTGAAAATTGGGAACTTCTCAATGCTATAAAAGATATCATAAAGAGAAACTACTATAAACCAGAAGCCGTAACAGCTACCTTGTTAAATATTGGTGCTGCACATGGAATGGTTGATGCACTGCCCGATCCTTACAGTGCATATTTTGACCCAGAGGAGTATAAAGAGTTTTTACAGTCTACTGCTGGAAATTATAGTGGAATTGGTGTGCTTGTTAAGGAAAACAAAGATAAGCAGGGTATTGTCATTGTTAGAGTGTTCCCCGGTTCTCCTGCAGAGGCGGTAGGACTAAAGTCTGGTGATGTTATTGTCAAGGTCAATGGGGAAGATATTATAGGTCTTCCCATAGAGATGGTAACGCCTAAAATTAAAGGTCCTACTGGGACTAAGGTGAAGATTACTATTCTTCGTGGTGATGATTTACTTGATTTTGAGGTTCAGAGGCAAACAATACATATTCCCGCAGTGTTGAAAGATGAGTGGCTGAATATTGGTGGACATAAGGTGGCCTATGTAGACTTTTCTACAATGTTTTTCAAAGGTAGTTCTGAAGAGGTTGCCAAGGTTTTAAAGCGGTATCAAGATGCCGGTGCTGAAGCCATTATTTTGGATATAAGAAGTAATCCGGGGGGATTGGTTCCAGAGGTTGTCAACCTCCTTGGTTATTTTGTTCCTGGTAAGCATGTTTTAACTATTCAAGGGAGAGTAGAGAAGGAAGAACATAATGCCAAAAAGCATGAATGGGTTGTATCTGTGCCTGTAGTGCTTCTTATTAATGGTTATAGTGCCTCTGCATCGGAAATATTTGCTGCAAACTTAAAGTATTACAAGAAGGCTACTTTGGTTGGTACCAGAACATATGGTAAAGGAACGGTGCAGGAAATTGAGCCCCTTGGTGATGCAGGAGCTGTGAAGTTGACTATTGCCGAGTATATCACTGCCGGTGGTTACCATGTGGAGGGTAAAGGTGTAGAGCCTGATATCAAGGTGGATATGAAAACGGCTAGTACTGCAACAGATATTATATTGAAAGCAGCAGAAGATTATCTCCGGGAGAAACTGGGTAAATAATCCCAGTTTCCCCCTTTCAAAGTAGTCTTTTCATTTCCATCTCTTCAGGTGATTCGGGGACTACGATAATAGATTTCTCTCCTCTGTATATAGCCAGCCCTATTTCACCCTTTACAGGTTTAATATTCTTACGCTCTGTATATATGACCTCTACTTTAGATGAGTCTCTCATCTTAGAAAAATGAGAGGCCAGCTTTGCCGCCGTTATAATAGCGTATTCTGTTATTTCACCATCTTTAGGCTTCAATATGACATGACTGCCGGGAAAATCTTTAACATGAAACCATAGATGTTTCTTAGATGCAAGATGAAACGATACGATATGATTGCCTATCTGATTTTTTCCAACAAGGTATATATTGCCATATTCATCTTCAAATTTCATATATGGTTTACCTACTTGTTGTATTGATTCTTCGCTTTGGTCTGTTTTCAGTTCTAATTCTTCTATTTGTCGTTTTACCTCTTCAATGCGCCTGACAACATTCTCTCTTTTTTTCTTGAAATGTTTGTATTTCTTGTAGTAGTGGGTGGCTATCTCTTTCGGGTCTTGGCCGGGTTTTATAGGGACAGTAATCTCGTGTCCTGTTTCCCAATCTGTAAATGTAAAGGTCTCTTCGTAGATAGGATGGTGAAGGTATGTCAATATCCCGTCTCCATATTTCTTGTATTTTTCAAAGTCTTCTGTAGAATTTAGTTCTTGCTCAAGCTTGTGTAGGAGCTTGGTAAGTCTTTTTCTTTCTCTCTTAAGTTTTTTTTCTCTTTCACGGTAAGTGGCTTTTTGGTGCTCTATTTCTAATGTTGTTATGTAGTGTTCGTAAAATAGCCCAACAACATTTAGATTGGAAGGTTCTACCACATGAAGATATCCATTCAGTTCCTTGGTGTTGCCACCACTATTTATGCTTTGCCATAGGTTATAGATTTCACCGAGTGAGAGATAGTTTCGTCTCTCTTTGGCTATGCCTCTTAATATAAAAGAATGCTTTTCTTCAATTTGGGGTACGTCTTCTACGCTATATGTGCCTTGTATAGGAGGTGGGGTATATATACTTCCTCTCCACAACATTCGTCCATATCGTTTGTCTTCTACCTCCCTGTGGACATATAATATTCTCTCATCTCTGTTGGTTAATATGAGATTGGTTTTATTCCTCTGCATTTCTACATAGAGATATTTTTGTTGAGAGGGCAGGTATTTGTGGGTTAGCGTTATTTTCAAGACCACATCTAAGTTGATAAGTTCAAATCCAGATATGTACATATCTTTTAAGTGGTCTGACAAATTGTGACGAGGACAGTTTCTATCGCTATCGGCAATGTCAATGTACGGATATTTAGGATGAACTGAGATCCACAAACTGATATTTTTTAGGGCAAATATATAGCTATGCAGGTCTTTGCAGATGAAAACACCAGTGACTTGTCTTTTATCGTATTTACCATTTATTGATGATAACCATGCTTTTATGTCTATAATATCCATAGTCTGTATTATAACAGGTGGTGATGGTTGTGCATCATGAGGTTGTTGCAAAGATAAAGAAAGGACAGGGTATAGAAGGATATTTGCTGGAAGATAGCAAGGTTGTTATGCGTTGGAATATATCTGCAAAGAAAACGACTCCCGTTAGGGAGATTTTTAGGGCTATTGAACTGGCTGAGGCAGGAGATTATATACTTGTTGAAGTCAAAATGGAGCAATCTCTATATGATGCCGTGCCTGATGTAGACAAAGCTTTAGACACATATGGGGTTGAGATTAATCCTCTTTCCGAGGATGTTTGAATTTGTGTAGCACGGCATACCATGCTGTAGATTCTTTAGGTGGTGGTGTAAGGTATTTGTCAAGCCATTTGGGTATGGGAAGCATACATAACAAGCCTGCCAACGCTCCATTAATAATACTGACCGTTAGATGATAGGTGATAGCGTACATAATACCGAATGTGAAAGATCCGAAACCTAAAGCATATAGTAATCGTGGCACGATGCCGATTTTCCCGCCTTCATATCGTGTGCGCATAGCGTATATATATACAATGCTAAGTAGAATGCTGCCCCCTTCAAATATCAGATAATAAGTGTTTAAGGCCTCTCTTCTCTGTATGATGTCCCATAATGCCATAAGTCCTATAACGGCATATAAAATGGATAACACAAGCATGTAATATGGTGGTTTTTTATCGCCTATTAGGTGATTAGGTATATGCCACCCCAGAAACAGCAAAAGATATGTTGCTATAACTAATCCTATTATACTGAGTATTGTCCACACTCTCTTTCTCCTCCTATGGTTTACAATAAAACTGGTTAGCACAGATAGCATATCATAAAAAGGAGGCATGTTTGAAGTGAAAGTTGAAGTTATACAGCATAATCCTGTGATGGGCGATTTTCAGGGAAATATAGATAAAATACTGCGGCTACATCAATCTGATGCCGATATAATTGTCTTGCCAGAGCTTGCTGTATCAGGATATTACCCTGGTGATTTGTTAACCAATCCAGATTTTGTCTATAAGCTGATTCATTATCAAAATGAGCTTGTGAAGTCATTAAAAGGAGATGGTATTCTTATCTTTGGAGGCATCAAATGCGAGGGAGGACATGTGCAAAATGGGGCCTATGTTTGTATAGATGAAGATTGCCATTTTGTACCCAAGCTAAGTCTTCCCACATATGGTCCATTTGATGAAAAGAGACATTTTACTGTTATAGAACCATATTATGGTGTTTTCAAGGTAGATGATATGACATTTGCCGTTGGCGTATGTGAAGATATGTGGACTATGCCTGAAGAGATATTTAATCGCACGGCGGTGTCTATGTATATCTTTGTCAATGCTTCTCCATTTGAAACAGGTAAGTTTTCCAGAAGGTTGGATTTTGCCCGTGTGTGGGCTTCAAAGGGTAGTTATGTTGTGTATGCCAACCTTGTTGGAGGTCAAGATGGCATCATCTTTGACGGTGCATCATTTGTATTGGATCCCAGTGGAAATGTACAAATGCTTCTGAAGGCGTTTGAAGAAGATAGTGAGGTGTTTTCTCCATATTTGCCTGTTGTTAAAGTAAAACCTTATGATGGGCTGTCCTATATTCCACCTATAGAAATTGATATAGATGTTTCCAATGATTTTGTGGCCGATGCCAAGATAGAAGAATACCCCTCTTATCCAGAGGATATGTATAAGGCTATTGTGCTTGGTATTAGAGATTATGTGAAAAAGAGCGGATTTCAGAAGGTTATTGTATCTGTTTCAGGAGGTATAGATTCTGCTGTAGGCCTTGTGCTGGCTGCAGATGCGGTGGGAAAAGATAATGTTATAGCCTTGACAATGCCTTCCCATATCACATCATCGGAGACGCTAAATGATGCCCATAAGCTTGCGAAGAATCTTGGCGTGAAAATATACGAGATTCCCATTAAAGATATATACACAGTTATGAGAGATGTTATCTTGTCCTCTACAGATGTATCAGACAACTTTGATGTGGCCGATGAAAATCTTCAATCACGTATTAGAGGTATGATTACGATGTATTTGTCTAACAAGCTGGGAGCACTGGCGCTATCTATGGGTAATAAGAGCGAGATAGCGGTGGGATACAATACCCTTTATGGGGATACAGCAGGTGCGTATTCTCCACTTGGTGATGCATATAAGACTGATGTCTATGCCCTTGCCGAATATATTAACAGAGAAAAGGAGATTATTCCACGGTCAATTATTGAGAGAAAGCCATCTGCTGAGCTGAGGGAAGGTCAGTATGACGAGGAATCCTTGCCTCCTTATACACGGCTTGATGAATTTCTCAAAGATTACATTGATAGACGCATGCCCATTACATACCTTATTGATACATATGGAAGAGATTTCACCCTTGAGCTTGTGAAGAAGATAGAAAGGGTGGAGTACAAACGTAAACAGTTGCCACCTGCTCCTAAACTTCAAAAGATGTCTTTTTATACAGATAGAAGATATCCCATTATGAAGAAGAGCTGGTGGGATTAGCCTACCAGCTCTTCTGTTTTGGCGATATGGGCACCATATATGTTTTTCATATACTGAAGTGCCTGTTCATGTGTTTGTGGGTCAATAGAGGCTGTCCCATCCGAAACAACGGTAACACTAAAGCCTCTAAAAAACGCATCTGCCGCTGTATGCTGGACACATATGTTTGTACTGACACCGGTGAGTATTACTTCTCTAACTTCCAGCTCTTTAAGCATGCTCTCAAGATGTGTTCTATAAAATCCAGAATATGTATGTTTGGGAATAACAATATCACCTCTATCGGGAGCCAGCTCTGGTATGATTTCGCTACCTTCTTCACCTTCCATGGCATGTGGTCCCCACACTTTGAGTTCAATGTCCTCTTCTGTGTGGCTGTCTTTTAGGTAAATAACTGGAATTTTCTTTTCGTGGGCCCACTCTATAAGTTTTTTTATATTGGGAACAATGGCCTTTGCACCATCACTTCCAAATTTTCCATCTACAAAGTCGTGTATCATGTCTACCACAATTAATGCCTTCACTATGACATCACCTCCTTTGATATGATATACAAGTAAATTGATTTAGGGGGTGTTTTTGTGATACTTAGTGATAGAGAGATCTTGCAGAGACTGGCTACAGGCGATATTATTATAGATCCCGAGCCAGATAGAGATATACAGGTAGGACCTTCTTCAGTAGATTTGAGACTAGGTAACGAGTTTATTGTGTTTAGGAGGGAGAAAAAGCCTTTTATTGATCCATTTGCCGATGATCCTACTTTGTTTACAGAGAAGGTTGTCTTGTCAGAAGATGAGCCCTTTATTATTCATCCTGGTGAGTTTGTACTTGCATCAACCGAAGAGTATGTTAGGGTGCCGTCAGACCTTGTTGCCCGTGTGGATGGACGTTCTTCTCTTGGAAGACTGGGTATTATTATTCATGCCACAGCCGGTTTTATTGACCCGGGATTTGAAGGCACAATAACACTGGAAATTACCAATATCAATGTTATGCCGGTGGCATTATATCCAGGTATGCGAATATGTCAGATATCATTTGAAACAATGAATAGGCCAGCTGAAAGACCATATGGTGTAAAAACAGGTAGTAAATATCAGGGCCAGAGAGGCCCCACTGTTAGTAGACTGAAGTGGGATAGGAGGTAATGTCTATGAAGGCCGTTGTGCTTGCTGCTGGTAAAGGAAAGCGTATGAAATCGTCTCTTGAGAAGGTATTTCATAAGGTATTGGGGCTTTCTATGGTAGAGAGAATTTTTAAGGCTTTAAAAGAGGCCAATGTTGATGAGGTTATAGGTGTGTTTTCTCCTAAGGGAAAGGAAATGGTATCTTCACTAAAATATCATCCTGATGTTGTTATTGTCCAAGATACCCCTTTAGGTACAGGAGACGCTCTGAAGAGGGCATACGATTATCTTGATGGTGTAGTCATTGTTTTGCCCGGCGATATGCCCCTTATAACAGCTGACGAAATAAAGCGTGTTGTTGAGAATGGTAAGAATTATGATGCTATGGTAGTGGCTATGGAACTTGATGACCCAGGTTATTATGGTCGTATTGTTCTTGATGACAATAGCAATCTCAAAGCCATTGTTGAGTATGCGGATGCCACAGAAGAAGAAAAGCAGATAAAACTTGTCAATACAGGCGTGTATGTGTTTAACGGTAATTATCTGAAGCAATACCTTGATAAGTTGACACCAGCTAATGCTCAAGGAGAATATTACTTAACTGATGTGTTTCCTATGATGATAGCCGACGGGTATACTGTAGGGGTTTATATAACAGATGATGCAGAGCAGTATATTGGTATTAATAACAGGTATATGTTGTCTGTTGCGGAAGATATTGCAAGGGAGAGATATTTGAGGAAACTTATGATGGATGGGGTAACAATTCGCATGCCGGAAACAGTGTATATTGAAGAAACGGTTTTTATTGATAACGATGTGGAAATATTGCCATATAGTGTTTTAAAAGGGGAAACCGTTATAAAAACAGGAAGTATCATTGGTCCTTCTACCTATATAGAAGATTCTACTGTAGAGGAAAATTGCCATATACAATATTCTCATCTAACCGGTGCATATGTTGGACCAGAATCTGTTGTGGGCCCATTTGGTAGGCTAAGGCCTGGAGCTCATCTTGAAAGAAAGGTGAAGATAGGTAATTTTGTTGAGGTAAAGAAGTCTACACTAGGTGAAGGAACAAAGGCATCTCATCTTTCCTATATTGGCGATGCTACTGTTGGTAAAAATGTAAATATTGGAGCAGGTACTATTACATGCAATTATGATGGTTTTAGCAAAAATCCCACATTTATTGAAGATGATGTATTTATAGGTTCAGATAGCATTCTTGTTGCACCTGTTAGAATAGGTAAGGGGGCTTATACGGCAGCTGGTTCAGTTATTACCCAAGATGTACCGGCAGGGGCATTAGGAATAGGCCGATCCAGACAGGTAAACAAAGAAGGATGGGTTAGTAAGTATGTAGATAGAAAGAAACAGGAAGGAGGCATGCAAGGTGGGTCTTCCAAGTAGACCGCTTATTTTGCTTAGTGGTTCCTCTAACGAGCCGCTGGCAGAGAAGATAGCCAGTTATATTGGGTATCGCTTATGTCCAAGAGAGATATTTAGATTTGCCGATGGAGAGATAGGAATTCATATTCTCCGTTCTGTCAGGGGGGCAGAAGTGTTTGTAATACAGTCAACATCGCCACCCGTTAATGAACATTTGATGGAGCTTCTTATCATGATAGATGCATTGAGAAGGGCCTCGGCTGCAGAGATATCTGTTGTTATTCCTTACTTTGGTTATGCAAGGCAAGACAGAAAAGCCAAACCCAGAGAACCTATTACTGCAAAACTTGTCTCTTCACTTTTGCAATCTGCTGGAGCCGATAGAGTTGTTGCTATAGACTTGCATGCATCTCAGATACAGGGTTTCTTTGATATTCCTGTTGATAATCTTACGGCTATACCACTATTTGTAGACCATATTAAGGCTAACCTTGGAGAACTTGACGATGTAGTAATAGCATCACCTGATATTGGTGGTGTGAAACGTGCTAGAGACCTTGCATCTAAATTGGGAGATTTGCCTTTGGTTATCATAGATAAGAGAAGACCCAGGCCTAATGTGTCCGAGGTTATGAACATTATTGGACAGTTTGAAGGGAAAAGGGTTATTCTTGTTGATGATATTGTTGATACAGCAGGTAGTATTACATCAGCTGCTAAGGCCCTAAAAGAGCGGGGGGCCAAAGAGGTGTATATATATGCTACCCATGCACTTCTTTCTGGTCCGGCTCCGAAAAGGCTTCGGGAAGCTCCTGTTGAAAAAATCGTGTTTACAGATACAATAAGAATACCCGAAGATGTTTTATTTGATAAAATAGAAGTTGTCAGTGTGGCAGGTCTTGTAGGTGAGGCTATTAGAAGGATCAGAAATAACGAATCGGTGAGTGTATTGTTTAATCCGTAAATTTTGGTGTTGTTTCTGGTATAATGCTAACTTGACTGTGCTATAGTAGACTGGAAAGGAGGAGGTATATCATGATAAAGCAGATAGATCTTCAGGCTGAGCTTCGTCAGGAGCAGGGAACCAGGCCTGTTAGAAGACTTCGTAAGGCCGGATATATGCCCGGTGTAGTCTATGGAAGGGATATTGAGCCTATTCCAATAAAAGTTAACATGAAAGATTTTAGGAAGACCGTCAAAGAGGCTCATGGTGGAGTTGTGTTCTTTAAAGTTTCTATTGATGGGAAAGAACCGTTTCTTGCCGTTTTGCAGGATATTCAGAGAGATAATGTAACCCGTGAGGTAATACACTTTGACCTTCATAAAATTGCCGAGGATGAAGAGATTACCGTTGATATTCCTATTGAATTTGTTGGTGAGCCTAAGGGTGTTAAAGAGGGAGGTATTTTGGAAATTGTTCTTCACGAGCTTGAGATTGAGGCTCCTGCTAATAAGATTCCTGAAAAGATTGTTGTTGACCTCTCTGATCTTGGTATAGATGATACAATCCATGTGGAAGATCTTCAGCTTCCTGAAGGTGTTAGAACAACCCACGATCCCGAAGAGGTTGTTGTTACCGTTACGGCACCTGAAGAAGAGGAGGCTGTACTTGAGGAGGAGGCCGAAGAGATGGCCGAACCTGAACTTATTGGTGGTAGAGGTAAGACAGAGGAGGAAGAATAATCAGTGCTTATTGTGGGACTGGGTAATCCAGGTGATAAATACTATCCCACACGGCACAACATTGGTTTCTGGGTTGTAGATTACATATACAAGCACGCAGATAGAGTAAAAATAAAATGGATGCTTGCCTACAAAGGTGAGCTGTCAGAAGTGGAGATAGAGGGTAAGGGGCTTATGCTATATAAGCCCCTTACTTTTATGAATCTTAGCGGAGAGGGAGTTGCCCCTCTTGTAAGAGATAAACACATTTCTCTGGAAGAACTCATAGTTGTTCACGATGACCTTGACTTGCCTGTGGCCGTTACCCGTTTAAAGTTTGATGGTGGTAGTGGGGGGCATAATGGTATAAAGTCTATAGTTAACAATTTAGGGACTCCTAATTTTTGGCGTGCTAAGATTGGTATAGGTAGGCCACATGATACTACTCCGATTCCAGATTATGTCTTATCGCCTCCTCCTGATATAGAGCTTCCAATGTTTAGACGGGCATTAGAGAAGACTTATGAGATGGTGAGGTTGTTTATTACCGATGGCAAAGACAGAGCAATGCAA
>JAMORD010000200.1 GCA_027063755.1 bacterium
TAGGCATATATACAGTCTCCTCACCTGATATACCCCTTGAAAAGGCTATAGAAAATGCCGACAAGGCCATGTACCTTGCAAAAAATAACGGTAAGAATCGCATAGAAATCTATTACCAATAGCAATAGCACATCATAGTTGCATAAATAAGCATATATCTTGTATAATATTCACATCAAATGTTAAGTTCTTATGCACCACTAACGAAAGGGGGATATCGTTTATGAAGAACCTCAAGTGGGTTGGTATCATCTTACTGGCCATCTTACTGTTTGCCATGTTTGCCACCACAGTTGCCATGGCAGGAGGAGACGAAGCAGAGCAGTTTAACTATGGTTTCTGGTCCATTATTCCACCTGTTGTGGCTATAGGTTTGGCCTTTGCCACACACAGACCTATCTTGTCTTTATTTATCGGTATCTGGACAGGTCAGTATATCTATGAGGCATTGCCCCTATTTGCCAAAGGTGAGGTAGGTAAGGGACTCTATGCATTCTTTACATCGTTCTTCCATGTATTTTCTCAACGCATAGTTGGTGTTCTTGCAGATTCGTGGTATATAGGTATCATCACATTTACGCTTATGATTGGCGGTCTGCTGGGTATCATCAACCGCAGTGGCGGAATGTGGGCTATTGCCGATGCACTGGCACGTAAAGCAAGGAACTCATCAACAGCTCAGGTGTTTGCCGCCATAATGGGTGTTGTCATATTCTTTGACGACTATGCCAACTCTCTACTTGTCGGGAATACCATGAGACCTATCACCGATAAATTCCGTGTGTCCCGTGAAAAGTTGGCATACATTGTTGATTCTACAGCCGCACCAGTTGCATCTTTGGCTCTCATATCTACATGGATTGCATATGAGGTTGGTGTTATTGCAGATGCACTAAGAAACAACGGATTTGGAGACAAAATTGCCAACGCTGCATATACCGTATTCCTGCAATCTATCCCATATAGATTCTACTCTTTGCTGGCATTAGTATTGCTATTTACCCTTGCTATTACATCAAGAGACTATGCCACAATGTATAAGGCTGAAATACGTGCAAGAAAAGAAGGAAAGGTCTACAGAGATGGTGCACAACTACCAATATCTAAGGAGATATCTGAACTCTCCAAACCCGAAGGTGTACCCTTAAGACCCATTAACGCATGGCTACCCATTCTTGTGCTCATTATCGGCACTATCTGGGCACTGTGGGTGACAGCCGGCGGTGGTGCAACATATGCCAATTACCTCAAAGATTTTAGTGGTAACTCCTTCAAAGCTCTGACATACACATTTGGTGATGCCGATGCATCTATAGCCCTTGTATGGGCCGTGGCAGCAGCTACCGCTGTTGCAGCCATTATGGTCTTATGGCAAAAAATCATGAATGCCGGTGAAATCGTTGATGCGTGGATTGATGGCACCAAATCTATGATGGTAGCCGTTATTATCCTAACCATTGCATGGGCCCTTGGTAGCATCAATGGCGATCTGGGAACATCATTGTATGTTGTTGGACTCGTTGAAAGCTGGCTACCAGCTTCTGTATTGCCACTGGGTATATTCTTGTCTGCGGCCCTGATATCCTTTGCCACAGGTACATCTTGGGGAACAATGGCTATACTCATGCCCATAGCTATAGGTCTTGCCGGTAAGTTCTATGGCACCGACGCCGTCGGTGTCATGCACCTTGCCACAATAGGTGCTGTGCTAACAGGGGCAGTCTTTGGTGACCACTGCTCTCCTGTGTCCGATACAACAATCTTGTCATCTATGGCATCTGCATGCGACCATATGGACCATGTCAACACACAGATTCCCTATTCTCTCACTGCTGCAACTGTTGCTGCCGTTGTAGGCTTCTTGTTTGTCAAATTCATACCTGTATGGATACTACTTATCATTGGAGCAGCTGTTATCATAGCCATTGTTTATTTCTTCGGTAAACCTGTTCCCAACCTCACCGTAGAAGAACTAGAAAAACTTGATAAGTGAATCTCACCCTACACCTTTTCATAGGCCCCCGCACATGCGGGGGCTGATTTTTAGGGGAAAATTGATACTCACCCCAGATAGCTTCATATCATCTTTTACTGCATTCATAGATGAAGTAGCAGGCAACTGCAAACCAATAACACAGAATCTGAACAACAAGATACGATCTTCAACACAAAGGTGTATATCCAATAAGTTAAGGCGTACATGCTTTTGGAACACTTGCACATACACAATATTAATCTAAGTTCACATAAATTTTTACACGAAACTATAACATGAGATTTATATCATTCATAACAGCACCCGGTAGCCCAAGAAACAAACTCAATTTACCAAGAGCACCATAATTTTCACCAATATCACCTATATTTCACTGAATAATATCTATGTCATGTCAGACACTGCTTCATAGAGAATATATTTCTGAAAAGCACTTGGCCGACAGGATAGGATATAAAGAGACACAACCTCTCATCTCTTCAAAGAAGACCTGACAAATTTATGAAAACATAAATAAGCATATGCCTAATCGCCTATCATCCCATTCCATGCTTACTTCTAAGACTATACCCAATACTTAAACATTCTTACAGGAAAGGAAATGAAACTACAAAGGACATCCATACCTAAAAATCCAGTTTAACAAAGCTGCTAATAGCCTTATATCGCAGTGCATAGGAAGTCTCATAAAAACAAACCACTCCAACCACATGGCTATTATAAACATATCTCCACAAGGCTTTTCTGGTATAACGACCACCAAGAGCAAACCACCACATTGACACAACCTAAGTCTCCATGCTGAAGAAAGATTTATTTTTACCATACAAAGAGGTATCAAATCTAAACCTGCACGAACTATCTGGCACCTATATATCATGAATAAATACTTGACGAGACATAAGCTATACAACACCTACATATCATAGAAGGGAAAGATTTAAGAGCGTCATATACCAATATCAAACCACTCAAAGCATAACCCTAAAACAGCATATCATCAAGATACCTTATACCTAAACCGAAAAGCCACTAAACCTCAGATAGCCCAAAAGAAAAATCCCCGCCCCTGCGGGGGCGGGGAAATATAATGCCTAA
>JAMORD010000201.1 GCA_027063755.1 bacterium
CTCTGCATTGCAAGAACAAGTAGATGAGATGAAGAAAGGTCAGGAAGAGTTAGATAAATACAAAGAGGTGGCAGAAAAGTATAGGTCTTTTATGGGTGAGATGAGTGATGTTCCTTCCCATGTTATGTTTGTTATAGTGCCTAAATAGTTGTTCTTTGCATCCCATACTCTACATACTCCATGTTTTGGGGCCGACTCATGTCGGCCCTTTTTAATTGATAGAGTATATATTTGGTATATAATAATGGGCTAATATTGTGAGGAGGTGAAGTTGTATGAAGAAAGTTTTTAGTTTCATTATCGTTTTTTCCGTGCTATTGACATCTATGTTTGTTTCCTACGGATATGCCGATACGAGAGAGCTTCCAGGCGTGTATACATTAACCTATAGTGATCAATCTTCGGGTGAAATGATAGAAACACTGGGAAGCAATTATACATTTACCGTGTCTGGTAGTGTTTCCCTTGTTGGACAGACAACAGGGAGTATTGTAAAACTATATGAAGGTCAAATATTCCTTCCAATGGATGTATATGAGGTAAAATCCTCTGGAAAGTATACTTTTACAATTACAGGTTATTTTGATAAGAAAGTTGAAAAAGGGCAAATATCTCTCAATGGGGGAGATACCAAAGAAATGACTGTAAATGCGTTTGATGGTGTTATATATGTCTATGTAGCATATAGTGGTGGAAATGTTTCTGTATCATTGCTTCGTAGTAATGGAGATGTTGTAAAAAGTAAAACAGGGATAAATGGATACGTTTTGCTAACAACATACGGAAGTACCGATTCTTACAGGGTAAGAATAACAACTCAAAATGGTGCCGATGTTCATTATGTTATAGCCTATACTCCTCAAGATGAGTACAGCGTAGCTCCTCATGGTATTTATAAGACCAAAGTTGTATGTATAGCGTCCTGTGGTCTTGATGGCGATACGATAAAGGTGAATGTGCTTGGTAAGGAGGCAAAGGTTAGGGTGATAGGTGTTAATACGCCGGAGATAGCCCACAATGGCAATCCAGCCCAGTGCTATGGCAATGAGGCCCGTGACTTTACCGATAGCCATCTCAATGGTAGATGGATATATCTGCAGTTTGATAACGAAGTATATGATAAATATCACCGTTATCTTGCCTATGTGTGGTTGACATATCCTGAGCTGTATGCCCCCGATAGCGGGTACATGTGGAATGCCGTTTTGGCAAGAGAAGGTTATGCAAAGGTATTGTCTCTTATGCCCAATGTTCAGTATGCATGGCTCTTTAGCAGGCTACAGTATGAAGCTAAGAAGGCCCATAAGGGACTATGGGGGGCTTGTAAAAATCCATAAAGTGTTATTGGACCGGCATAGCCGGTCCTTTTTTACTCTTCATATTCCTCTTGCTCTTCTGTAATAACTTTATATACCTCGTCGGCTATATCTAAGAACATGCTACCTATGTATTTGTCAAACTGGGTGCCAAGATTTCTTCTGATTTCCTCTTTGGCCTCTTCAAGACTGAGGGCCTTTCTGTATACCCTGCGATTTACCATGGCATCAAAGGCATCTACAACGGCAATAATCTTTGATAGCGTGGGTATCTCGTCGCATGTTAGCCCATCAGGATATCCCTTGCCATCGCATCGCTCATGGTGGTGTAGTATAATTTCTGCTATTTCCTCCATGCCTTCAATGGGTTTCAACAGTTTGTATCCCATTACGGGATGGCTCTTTATAATTTCATATTCCTCTTTCGTTAAACGGCCCGGTTTGGTCAATATATGATCGGGTATAGATATCTTGCCTATATCATGTAATATTGATGCTATATATAGTTTTGACAATGTTTCTTCATCAAGATCAAGTTTCTTTCCGAGCATTTGGGCTGCCTGTGCTACATGGAGTGAGTGGCCCTTGGTATATGGATCTTTCAGGTCAAGGGCACCGACAAGTGCCATAAGAATGTGAGTATGCATTTGCTCTGTTTTTTCCCTTAGTAGCTCAAGGTGCATGAATGTTTCCAGTAGCGAAGAAAAGGCCTCCATAACATCAAGTACCGTTTCGGCATATTCTGTCTTTTTGTTCAAAGATATTCCAAATACATGACCGGTAGATAGTCTTGTAATAATAAAGGTTCCTTCATGGGTTTCTACTAAAGAAGATCGTTTGTCTTCCGGAGCCTTTTTCAAAATATCCTTGACATTGACGGCAACTTCACTTTGAATGAGGGCCCCTGATCTGTCGTATATAAAGAAACCTTGTACTTCTTCTGAGCTTTCCCTAAGCACTTCTCCAATATTCATGAGAAAGTTCACGGGATTGTGAAAATTATGTCCCCCAACGATACTCTTTATTAGTAACATAAGTAGCTCATGTTCTTTTTGCAAGTATGCATAGGCATCTTTTAAGCTATCTTCCATAGCCAATATTTCCGATGTCTTGGCCTCTATTTCTTCCCACAGTAGTGTATTTATTCTTCTTGATGACAGATAGAATATCAGTAAAACGACGATGAATATAAATAGTAGCGGATAGTATCCGAATAGCGTGGTACGCAAAAATCTTGATGTGATAAATGATGAGATATTTTTATCATAAACAACACCTACCACTGTTAACTGTGAAAGAGCACTGCTTAGAGGAGTTACCAGCATACTGACATTATCTTCAGGAATGGAGTGTCCTATAATGATATTTCCCTTGACATCATAAAGAGAAAGGTCGTAAAACTGTAAGGTATTCTGGAAAAACGGCGTCAATGTTTGAGCAGATATTGTTGCCGTTGTATGTTCTCCGTAAAGTGTCAAGACACTACTGGAGGGATTGTATGTGATTTTTTGCAGATTGTCGTTTGGTAATAACATGGATACAATGGATCCTAGTTCTTTGTCTATATTGTTTTCCTGTAAAACTGTGTAAAGTGTGCTATCGTCTATAGTAGTTGCTATATCATATATATTCTTCCAATATAAAAAGCTTGGAATAACCGATACTACGATAATGATAAGCAAGAATGTACCAATGCCTATACGCAGTGATGTTAGTGTGAAGAGAGAATTATCATTCTTGCGCTTCCTTTCTATCAAGATC
>JAMORD010000202.1 GCA_027063755.1 bacterium
CTCCTGGTTTGGTGACACGAATAGCCTCTTTTAAGGCCTTAGATGGTTTCTGTATATGTTCCCACACATCGTCCATAAAGATGATATCAATGGAGTTATCTGGCTGATTAAGATTATATGCGTTGTCAACCCGTAGGATAACTTTATGTGATATCTCAGGGTGATGTTTCTGTATAAGTTTCCGTCCTTTAGCTATAGAATGGGGATTAATATCTATACCTATAACAGTATCGGCCACATTGGCCAGATATGCCGATTTACCACCTGTGCCACATCCCACATCCATAACAACTTTACCGGAAAAATCAATATTGAAATGTTTCAGCGTTTTCTCGGTAGTTTTATACTGCCAAAGGTAAAGATTTTCCCAGATGTCACCTTCTTCGTTAAATGGGTGAGGTGGCATTTTCATTTGTTTTTCTAACTTCCACAGTAGTGGTAAACAAATACGTGTTTTTATATCCACAGGTTACCCCCTCCAACACGATATTGACAAAGTAAATTATACAGTGTAAAATAACAAATGCAATATAGCGGAGAGGTGGCCGAGTGGCCGAAGGCGTCCGCCTGCTAAGCGGATACACGGTTGAAAGGCCGTGTCGAGGGTTCGAATCCCTCCCTCTCCGCCAATTTTTTGGATGGGCGGTTAGCTCAGTGGGAGAGCGCTTGTCTCACACACAAGAGGTCGCAGGTTCGAATCCTGCACCGCCCACCATTATTTTTGTTAGGAGCCGGCGTAGCTCAGTGGCAGAGCAGCTGATTCGTAATCAGCAGGTCGGAGGTTCGAATCCTCTCGCCGGCTCCAATTGTTTTATAATTATTCCAAATAGAGTGGGGGGATAGATATGCGTTTTGTTATTGGAAAAGAAATTGCCAATGTCTTGGGGGTGGGCAATATCCCCGAGATTAGGAATACTTCTACTGAAAAGGGTAAAGGAGATTTCTCATCTCCTGTTGGATTCATGATGGCCAAGCGTTTAAAAAGAAGACCTGATGATATCACTAAGGAACTTTCGGAAAAACTATCTACAAAGCCGTGGGCTGAGAAAATAGAGTATAAAGGGGGCTTTCTTAATATATACCTTGCCCATTATTATCTACTTGAACATTTATACACTTTGTCTGATGAACAATATAAAGATATAGCACAGTTTACCCCTCAACATGGTAAAAAAATACAGGTAGAATATGTCAGTGCCAACCCTACTGGACCTCTTCATGTTGCCCATGGTAGAGGTGCTGCTGTGGGTAGTGCACTTGTCAATATCTTTAAACACATTGGTCTTGATGCTACCTCTGAGTTTTATATCAATGATGGTGGTGAGCAGATAAAGAAATTTGCCCTTTCTATATTGGAAAGGGTAAAAGAAATCAAAGGCTTGCCCTCGGATATTGAATCTATAGAAGGCGGATACAAAGGAGAATATATAAAGAATATTGCCAAACAGATTCTTGAGACATATCCTAATATACTTGATATGCCTTTAGATAAGGCTATAGAAGTTGCATCAGATTTGGGTATTTCACTTATGCTAAGAGACCAGAAAGCAGTTTTAAAAACATACAGAGTCATGTTTGATGTATGGCGTTCTGAAAAAGATATCAGGAAAGAGGGCTGGGTTGAAAAGACTATCAATCTTCTAAAAGAGAAAGGACTTACCTATGAGGCTGAAGGGGCACTATGGCTAAAAACAACGGCATTTGGCGATGACAAAGATAGAGTTCTCATTAAGCAAAATGGAGAATACACATACTTTGCCGTTGATGTAGCCTATCATTTTGAGAAACACATCCGTGGCTTTGATATTGTTTACGATATCTGGGGTTCTGATCATTATGGTCATATTGGTCGCATGAAAGCGGCAATGAAAGGGTTAGGTTTACCCGACGATTTCTTACAGGTTATTGTCATACAGATTGTGAGATTTCTTAAAGATGGAGAGCCTATTAAGATGTCTAAGAGGGCAGGGACATTTACCCTGCTTTCCGAACTCATAGACCTCGTTGGTGTTGATGCTGCCAGATTTTATTTCCTCATGTATTCGCCCGACAATAGCATGGATTTTGACCTTGATCTTGCGGTGAAAAAGTCTATGGACAACCCTGTTTACTATGTGCAGTATTCATACACAAGGGCTCTATCTTTAAAACGCAAGGCTGAAGAGTCCGGTGTATCTATTCCAACATTAGATGAGCTTAAAGATGCCCTTGAGAAGTACACACCTTCTGATGAAGAAAGACTATTACTTGTCAATCTTGCCGATGTTAGATATCAGTTGATGCTATCTGCTAAGAATCTGTCACCACATTATGTTGTCAACTACGCTAAAGACTTGGCCGGTATGTTGCATTCTTTCTATCAGTCTAAGAGGGTGCTTGACGCTGAGAGTGGCAGTGCCAGAGTATTTAGAATGGCACTTGTTGATAGGTTTATTGAAGTTATGGGGCTTTTACATGACCTTATGGGGATAGAGAAAAAAGAACATATGTAGGGAAGGAGAGTGCGGGGGATGAAGAACACAAAGTACATTTTTATTACAGGGGGCGTTGTATCATCGCTGGGGAAAGGTATTGTTGCAGCATCTATTGGTAGGTTGCTAACGGCCAGGGGGTTAAATGTAGGTATCATGAAGTTTGACCCATACATCAATGTTGATGCCGGCACAATGAACCCTTACCAGCATGGTGAAGTGTTTGTTACCATGGATGGAGCGGAAACTGACCTTGATCTGGGACACTACGAGAGGTTTATAGGGGTAGACCTTTCAGGTCTCAATAATGTCACAACAGGAAAAATCTATTCCGAAGTCATTCGTAAAGAGCGTGCAGGAGAGTTTTTGGGGGCCACTGTGCAGGTTATTCCCCACATCACCGATGCCATTAAAAACTCTATCAGAAAAGTTGCCACTGTTGGCAATCTTGATGTTCTCATTGTTGAGGTAGGGGGAACGGTTGGCGATATTGAGGGATTGCCATTTCTTGAGGCAATAAGACAGTTTAGAAGGGAAGAGCCCAGAAATAATACCATTTCTATACACCTAACCCTTGTGCCGTTTTT
>JAMORD010000203.1 GCA_027063755.1 bacterium
ACCCTCTATCATAGCTTGAAATTTCTGTTTTACATCGTCATACACTGCTATCCCTCCCTATCGGACACTATATACACCACCTATCATACCTTATTATCAAGGTAAATATACAACACAAAATAAAAAGAAAAGGGACGGCTTGCCGTCCCCCTGTTTGCATCCCTCATCATATCTTACTGAGAAAAGTAAATTGCAAGTGATATGGGATACAACCCACCTGTGCTTTGAGAAGAGAACAACGACACATCCATATCCTTATACTTCACATCGCTCACCATGGCTGGGGCGTCGCTATACTTTCCCCCATATACAGACGCAAACGCCTGCATAGAACTCTTCATAGCATCTTCTGTCTTATAAGCTGTAGACAAGGACACAGAGATTTCACCCTCATAATTTTGAATGCTACCACCAATTAGGGGTAAACCTGTGCTCTTTGTGCCATCTACACCGGCATCTTCAGCCAACTTTGCCACATAACTCCACTGCTCTCCCTGTATTTTTTCAAGGTGAAGACCAAACGGGGTATTTAGTTCTACTTTCTTTTTCAGATGAATAACAACTACTTTACGCTGCTTATCATAGATAGCCATGTAATACATGGAATAATCTTTTGTCGTGCCCTCAACCCCAATGGAACTATCATTGTCAACATAGAGTACGCCATCACCCTCCACAATACCATAATTCTCCTTGAGATACTGAGCTAAACCTTTTAAAGCAGATGCATTGACATCACCTTTAGGAATAATAGTTAGGGCAAATCCTATCTCGGGATCATCAGGACGCCCCTCGTTGATAGCAAATCTAATAGACTCTATCGTTCCATTTTCTACACCAAGAATAGAAATAGTATGGTAGATGAGATCCTCATAACCATTGAGATCCACTGCACCTTTAAAGTTCTTCCACGCCATAAGTTCCTCAGCAGAAGGCATATCAGCCTCAGTTTCTTTCTCTTCTTTGTCTTTCTCTCTGTTATCTTGCTCCTGTTTATCGGCTCCTTCATTGGAACCTTTTCCTTCCTCAGCATACATCTCTTCTGAACTCTGAGAGGATGTATTTGACGAACATGCTACCAAACTCATGGAAAATCCCAAAACAATGGCTAATGCCAACAAAACGGTAAAAAGTTTTTTCAAAAAACTCCACCTCCTATACATTCACCATAGCACAGGAAGAAGAAAAATAAACATTTTAAAGTAAGAGGCTATAAAACACTGCATATCAAGTAGATTTCATCATTACATTCATAAGAGACAACTTATAGTAATTAACTTATACTTCAGCAAAGACCTGAGAGGGCACCATGGCTTTTACACATAACAGCGCATATAGCTTGCACACTTCCCATTCTCACTTGAATACTACAGTAAACAAGTAGGCATCATCACCAATCCATTTTGTCTTTCAATCTTTCACCAATATCGTATTCGTCTTTTCTTTAATGGGGAGTCTATTTAATCATCTCATAAATCTTTGTCTCACACGACATATCATCTATAAGAGGGACAAATACCACAACACGACCATCTACAGGTAGATAAAATGGAGATATATACTCACTAATAGTTTTTAACATACTATCCCATACCCTCAGTGCTGTAGGCGAAAGTCTACCATCTCTTACATATGTTTTGTCAATAGATGCCATAAGAACAAATATCCTTTTATATCCCTTGGCAAATACACACCCAAGAGTTTCATCTTTACATATACCGGCAACAATGAGACTACCTAAAGCCTTCTTCACTATTTCCTTTATCTCTTTCTGTCTTATAGTCTCATCAATAAATACAGGCTTAGGAACAAATCGCTCCCTATTTGTGGCTCTTTCCAGATAACGGGTACATTCAACAAATAAGTAGAGTTTCTTTTCTTCTAAGAAAACGACATAGTCACAATGGGGAAACGATAAATGTTTTACATATCTATCATAAAGAGTTTCAAAATCTATAATCTTAGGAGTTTCCAAGAGACTCTCCCCACTTAGAATAAAAAAGTTTTTCATATTCCTCTGAGAGATAAGATGGAATAAGCTTATCAACCTGTGCTTGTACAAACTCTGTGCCATCAACGGTAGTATGGACAACATTAACCTGCCGAATATTACCAGACATCAGCATAGAATTGAGAATCTCAACAGTGAGATCGCTATGGGTAGAAACAATAAGACCTCCTTTAAAATTCTCAATAAGATAGCGAACAGCCCAATGGAGCAGTGAGGGGTGCAGTGTTGCCTCTATATCGTCAAATAGTAAAACATCGGGTGCGATTCTCAATGCAAGAAACAGCCACGACAGAGCCTTATAACCTGATGCCACACGCTCTATAGGTAATGTTCTATCTTCCACTTTTACCATAACCTTGTTTTTTTGAACATATGCCTTGATAGGAAACTGTGAAGGTCCCCCACCATTTGCCTCTGAAAGAAAAATATCTGTGAGAAAATCCTTTACAGGATCGGGGATAATATTCCATCCTGGATAATACCTCATAGCTGCGTAAGAACCCATATAGTACTCTCCTATAGCCGGTAAAGACAAATACAGGGGATAAGCAGAAGCACCGCTATGGGTATATAAAAGCTTCCCATTCTTTAAATGCAATTCTCCATAAGGACCAGATATAGAAAACCTTGTATCGCCAAACTCATTGGCAATGGATTTTCTTTTCCCCAGCAAAAATATCCCCTTTAGCTTTGACAGAGGTGGTGTTTCTGGTGCATGAGATAGAAAAAAGTATAAATATAAAAGGAACATAAGGTGTGTCTTACCTGTAGCATTTTTGCCAATAATTAGAGTGGGGTAATTTAAGTCTACATCAAAATCTGCATGTTTAATAGGGCCAAATTTATCAACATGTATAGAAACAACACCTAAATGCCCCATATATTACACCTCCAAGCGTGTCTAAGGTAGTATAACACAGGAAAATATGCATATTAGTAAAAATCCCACCTACAGCAACATACCATTGTCTTTCTTCTGCTCCCACTCTTCTTTTAGTATGCCCATGAGTATGACATCGTAATATTGCCCTTTCAGATATCT
>JAMORD010000204.1 GCA_027063755.1 bacterium
TACAATCTGAGCATGTTCTGTGTCCGTGCCTTGCAGGAGCACAAAGAATGTGTTACCATCTCGCCCAACAATGTCATAGCCCAGTCTAATAGATGATAAGATGATGTTTCCTACTTCACGCAATACTTTGTCAGGTACTTTATCTGATAGCCCTTTTATAGTGATTCTTATAAGTGTTCCTGGTTCGTTTCGCCTTGACAATGCCCTTGTGATATAAAACATCTCGTCTTTGAATTCCGACATGGTTAAGACGCCAGATACGGGATCGATTTTTTCAAGAGTGTATAGTAGTTGTTCCAATTCTTCTCTGCGTTTATGTTCTCTGTAGGTGTATACAATGAGTATCCACCATAGTAGTACCATAGCTATGCCTAATGTTTGTTCGCTGAGAAGGTGTATCTGGTATGATGTTGCTGGGTTCATAAATGCCAGATATATTTTGACAAATGCCGAGACAAATATCACGGTTATGAGGGTGAAGAAGCTATAGAGTTCTCCCCACTTTACAAGTGCAGCTGATGCGATTGTTATTACGGCTATATATACGACAAATCCCCACATTGTGAATGTTGATGCGTAGAGATATGTTACAAATATAGATAGTATAAACAATGCTGGAAATTTTATACTTGTTAATCTCATTTAACTATCCCCCTTCTTACTGTTTTTATTATACATCAACAGGATGGAAGAAAACTTGATAAAATGATGTGGGAGGGATAGAGATGAAGAAAAGAGATATGGCACCATGGTTTGAATATGCAGGCTATGCAGTGCTTGCTTATGCATTGCTTTGGGCTTTATGGGTATTTATTAATCCGTCAGACTTTGATGCGTTTAGAGGAGTAGCCAGACAAATGACAGGTGGTAGCATGTTTTTCCGTAATCCTACCATGGCTATGTATCCTTTGGGATATATTGTCGTGCTTTATATCTTCGGTTTCTTCCTTGTAGGGTGGGTTACTGTATATATGGGGCGTATGCTCCGCAAGAGAGAGAATCCCGGTAGTCTTGTGGGGATGATGCTTATTGTTTCTGTTGTGTTTATATGGAAGTTTGCATCCGTAATATCACAAACTCCTTTTATTGGTTCTATGGGCGTTGTGGCGTTTGGTTTTGAGACAATAGTCCTTGTGATGTACTATTTTGCCAAAGAATAGCATGTAGAGACTTTTAATAATCTATTTTTATTTATAGAGCTCCCCTGTAGGGGTAGAATACCTATAGGGGAGGTGACTTTTATGATTAGAGAAGGTTATCTTTCAGAAGAAGTTATTCCTCAGCTTGTAGATATTGTGTCTCCATATGCCGGTAGGCGTGAACCTTATTGGGTATCAGAGAAACTGGCCCTTGTGGTAATGAACCCTATAAATTTCTTTTACGACAAGTCTATGAAAGGCTACATACCGTCAACTACCTATCTCATAGATGTTTTGCCTATGCTTATTCAAAAGGCCGATGAGGCAGGCATGCCCGTATTTTATGTCAGGCATGGTGTAAAGCGGGGTAAAGAGGGAAGTATAGGCAGATGGTGGAGATATCCTGTTTATGAAGATTCCCAAGATAGTATGCTTTATCCTCTCTTTGCCGAGCTTCCTGGTGCAGAGTTTATCAAGCATAGGTATAGTGCTTTTTCTTCTGATGCATTTCAATCTGCACTTAAGATGTATGGTGTTAAGGGGATTATTATTACCGGTGTGCTACTTGATTTATCTGTGCTCGCCACCGCTATTGATGCATTTGATAGAGATCTTACAGTTGTCGTACCCCTTGATGGTGTGGCAACTCTGACATATGACCTTCATATATCTACTATAAAACTTATTGCACATGGTGTAGGATTTGTTCCTACAGTAGAAGAGGTGATTTCTGCTATCTAATACTCTGTGAGGGAGGAGATAGATGTGTATGTAGTACAGATGAAGGATATATACGCAGGATATGGTAAGAAAGAGGTGCTGAAGGGGGTCACGCTTGAGGTTGCAGAAGGGCAAATAATAGTGCTTATGGGGCCTAATGGAGCGGGAAAGACGACATTTACCAAAGTTATGTTGGGTTTTTTAAAACCATGGAAGGGAACGGTAAGACTGTTTGAAAAGCCTTTGGGAAAAGAAGTGTTTAGGCATATAGGTGTGGTGTTTGAGGAACCGGCTGTATATGAGGAGCTTACGGCCATAGACAATGTGAAGATGTTCTCAGACTCTTATGGGGGAGACCCGAAGTGGGCTTTGGAAGTGGTAGGACTACCCGAGCATGTATGGAAAAAACCCGTGTCTACATATTCAAGAGGTATGAAGAGAAAGGTAGAATTGGCCAGGGCATTGGTGCACAGGCCGGGACTTCTTGTGCTTGATGAGGCTACCAATGGACTTGATCCATCGTCAAGGAATGAAATACACAAAGTGCTCATGTCAATGAAAGAAGAGGGGACATCAATATTTTTCACATCACATTACCTTGAAGAGGCAGGTAAGCTTGCCGATAAAGTATATTTTCTGAAGGACGGGAAGCTAATAACAGGTGAGGAACTTGATGTCAGTTATCATGAGCTGTATTTTCGGGTTTTACATCGTAGTGGAGATGTTGAGAGAATAGAGGCGACAACAGAGAGCTTTGAGAAGATAATGAAGGGCTTGAAGGAGGGGGAAATACTGTCAGCATCTCTTGAAGGGGCATCGCTTGAAGATGTATTTGATGTCTTGAGAGGTGAAAAGCAGTGAAGAAGGTGCTGCTTTTCAATCTCAAGCTAATGCGTAAGAATTACATGGTGATATTTGTAACGATTGTATCATTTGCTATGGTACTTAGTATGTTGTGGGTTGTAGAAGATACGGGAGGGGAGCCTCCGGCGATTATCAGTGGCTCCGTTGGCTTGTATACAGGTATTCCTATTCCCATAAGCTTTGGAGGAATAAGAATTTATACATCTACAGAAAAGATGGTTAATGATATCAGTAAAATGAAGTTGCCCATAGGGGTAGATGTTAGACACAAGGTGCTTTATACCGCCCCCATATATGCCTCTAT
>JAMORD010000205.1 GCA_027063755.1 bacterium
TATGAGGAGCACAAAGGAAAACCCTTCTACGAAGGACTGGTAAATTTTATGAGTGGAAGACAAGTTGTTGTCATGATACTAGAGCGAGAAAATGCCGTAAAAATACTAAGAAAACTCGTAGGTAGCACCGATCCAGCAGAAGCAGCACCGGGAACCATTAGAGGGGATATTGGTCTTGGTCTTCCGGCCAATTCCATTCATGCATCTGATAGCGTGCATTCGGCGGCAAGGGAAATATCTATACTATTCGGCGAAGAAGAAGTAAAACACCCAGCATAATAAATAAGGGGGCATGGTAGCCCCCTTATTTTACTCAATGTCCAGTTTTCTACCTCTGCGTGTCTCTTTGTATTTGGGCAGGGTTATAACAAGTACACCATCATCAAACTTGGCCTTTGCATCCTCTGCCTTTACCATCTCAGGTAGTGGAATAACCCTCTCAAAGGAACCATAGGCTATCTCACTGTATATGATATTGCTGTCTTCCGATTTCTTCTCCTGCTTATACTCACCTCTAAGGATAACCCTATCCTCGTCTACAATAACCTCAACATTATCTTTGTTAAGACCGGGAATCATGGCCTTTATGATAAACTCATCACCGGCATCTTCCATCTCTATAGCTGGCATAGCAAAACCAGCACGGTGAGCAATAACATCTTCCTCAAACAGCCTATTCATCTCCCTCATCATTCTTTCAAATTCGCTGAAGACATCACCCCATCTTCTGATCATACACATCCCCCTCCTTTCACCTATGATTTATCTCCACTCATATAAATACCAAAGAACAACTCTATTTATTCACCCTTATAGCACATACAATTTCACCTTTGATTTCCCTTTTTTCTTCAAGAATGTGCAATACCTCCTCCGGTGTTCCCACAATAAATTCTTCATATTTCTTTGTTATTTCACGTCCCAAACACATCTGTTTGTCTGGCATTATTTCATTCAGCAACTGTAATGTCTCCATAATCTTGTAGGGAGTCTCATAGAAAACAATATTGACATCTATAACATAAAATGACTCTAAAACTTTCTTCCTCTTTCCTTTCTTCTTAGGTAAAAATCCCAAAAACACCCATGGATCTCTGATTGGGAATACTGATAACAGTGCTGTGATAGCAGAAGGACCGGGCACAGGCACAACTTCATACCCATCGGCAAGTAAAGTATCTACAATACCATTGCCCGGATCAGAAATACCGGGAGTTCCTGCATCGGAGATGATTGCTATGTCATATCCCTCATCAAGAAGACTTTTTATATACCCATATGTCTTCTCCCTGCCAGCCTCTCTAACGGTAATGATCTTCTTACCAGAAATCCCATAAGCCGATAGAAGCTTACGAGCTATAGATACGGTTTCTGCTCCGATAATGTCCACACTTTTCAAAACTTCAAGAGCCCTCAGTGTAATATCATCTAAGTTGCCTATGGGAGTGGCAACGACATATAAAGTTGCCAACGCTCACACACCTCCGTCATAATAAAACGACTTAACCCTATCTGAGTTTATACCCACATATTCCACAAACGGTACATGGATTAACTCCTTAGAAAGCACCTTTATAACCCGTCCCCTACCTTTTTTAGAGTAGTAATGTCCTATATAAACAGTAGATAGTCCTAATCTCTGCTCTTGTTTTTCCATAACATTCAGCATATGACTATCTATAATATATGAGATAACTCCATGTTGGCTCACGATACGAAAGGCAACATTGAGAAATAGCATTGGATCTCCCACAAGTGCCTTATCCCCCCGGGCTTGCCCTTTTAGATAAAAAGGTGGATTAAAAATAACAACATCAGCCCAATCTTTCAAGTCACCTAACAGGGTAATATCGTCACATATGACATGAAAGGCATGTTCCAAGTCATTCAAGGCAATAGTCATCTTAAGCGCTTCGCACATAACAGAATCGTTTTCCACGAGCCAAAACTGTTTACCTATACCATGACTATACATGGATAGTGCAACAATACCACTACCAGCCCCCAGCTCTACAACACTAAAAGCATCAATACTCCGTACAGCATGGCCCAATATAACACTGTCTACAGCAAATCTGAACCCTCTCTTGGGCTGAACGACAAAGCGATACCTATGAAATGTAGGCTCCAGTGTAAAACTATTCACTGGCTTTAAGCCTCCTATATCTATTAATAACAACGGCAAGATCAAGATGCCGTATAGCCCCTAATGAATATGGCTTTTTCAAGCCGATTTGCCTAAGCAGATTATTCCATTTACCTTCTTCCCATACCCGTTTTAGTATGTCGGCAAGTTCCATAGGTTCTACCAATGTGCCAAACTTACCCTCTCCTATAGCCTGCATAAGCACTCCAACAAGATTGAGCTGAGACGATGTGTTAAACATATCATAACCATAAAATGTAATCTCCTCCTTGCCGTAAATCAACTTATCAAGGGATGGCACCTTTACCTTGGGTTTAGATGTGGCAAGGGATCGGGATATCCAAAACCTTTTCAACGGCTCCTTGGCAGGGGGCACTTCCTCTTTAATACGCTGAGAGGGATACTCTTGCACAATTTTCCGTGCCTTATCTGTAAAGTCATAAGGTTCATAATATTCCATCACAACAACAGTATCGGCAATGTCAAGAAAATCTCCAAGCCCTCCAACAACCATAATAGTAGAAACACCAAATTTCTCATATAGCTCTCTTATCCTATCTATAAGTGGCGTAATAGGCTCATACTTTTTAGGAATAAGTCTTTGCATACGATGATCGCGAACCATAAAGTTTGTAGCACATGTATCCTCGTCCATCAATAAAAGTTTTGCCCCTGCCTGTATAGCCTCTATAATAGATGCCGCTTGTGATGTTGAACCACTGGCATTGTCTGTAGAAAAGTGCACTGTATCCTTATCACCGGGTAAACCGTTGATGAACATAGAGATATCTACCTTTTCAATCTTTCTTCCATCTTCTGCCCTCACACGAAGGGCATCGTATGTGGTAACAACATATTCTCTACCATCACCGGGCACA
>JAMORD010000206.1 GCA_027063755.1 bacterium
ATATTTCCCCAAGATTGCATATGCCAGATACTTTCAGCCTTGGGGTTGGGTTATTGGAACAGGTGATTATATAGACGATGTGTACAACGATGTTGATTTATTCAAAAAGCAGATGTATATAAGGGTTGGCAAGTCAATATCATCGTTTAGGCTGCTCAATGCTTATCCATTTGTTATGGATAAAGATGGCTACCTTGTTATTCATCCCAAATACGATACGGGTGTTGAATTTGATCGCTCTAAGCAGATTCTTGGGGTAGATAAGAAGACAGGTGAGAATATTGGGCAGAAGGCATGGGCTCTCATGGAGAAAACAGGTAAGAAAGTTGTAAAGATGGATTATTATTACACGAAACCCGGTCAAGGGGAGGAAATTTATAAGAAATTGGGCTTTTTCTACAAGATACCAGGCACCGATCTCATGGCCGTTTTCTCTTTCTATGAAGATGATATGAAGGCTGTTGCCATGAGTGCCGTTATGCCAACAATGGGTGTTCTTGCCGTTTTCACGCTGATACTTATTCTGCTTATGTGGTATATCCTCAGATATCGTGTGCTTGCACGTCTTAAGATCGTACAAGAACTTTCCGATGAGCTGGCAGCCGGTAATTTGGCTATTGACATTCATGTAAAGGGCAATGATGAGATTACAGCTATTGTTGAAAGATTGGATGGTGGCATTGCCGGTCTTCGTGAGATGATAAAGGGTATTCTTCACTCTGCTGAGATTCTTAAGCAGGGCAGTGATGAGCTTGTGCGTATTACCCGTGAGGGCATGAACACACTTGATGACATGGTATCGTCGTTTGGTAATGTTAGAACCCAGATGATGCAGGCCTCTTCTCAGGTGAGAAATGTTTCAGACAGCGCTGTAGCACTTCAGCAGAGTGCCGATGAGGTGGCAAATGCCGCAACAAACCTGTCTACATTTGGCTCAGAGGTAACATCTATTGCCAGAGAGGGACAGAGTGCCATTGAGAATGTTATAGGCCTTGTGCAGAATACCGAGTTTGCCGTGAAAGATGCAGAGGCTCTTGTTGATAGACTGGCCCAGCGCAGTGAGGGTATATCTGAGATTGTTGGCACCATCTCTGATATTGCCGAGCAGACCAACCTCCTTGCCCTCAATGCAGCCATTGAGGCTGCCCGTGCCGGTGAAGCAGGAAGGGGCTTTGCCGTTGTGGCTGACGAGATTAGAAAACTGGCGGAGAATACCCAAGAGTCTGTTCAGAAGATTGCCGAGATACTCAGTGGTATTAGAGAAGATGCAGAGAGTGTTAAAGCCAGCACATATGGTATTGGCGACAGTGTGCGTATGGTAAGAGAGGCCTCTGAGGCTGCCGGCGAGAAGTTTGAAAATATTGTGTCTAAGATTGTAGAGATGAATACCCAGGTAGAATCCCTTGCGGCCATATCTGAAGAGCAGAGTGCTACAACAGCTGAGGTGCGTAGTGCCATAGAGGAAGTGGCCTCTCTCATACAGCAGGTTGATACACAGGTAGAGACCCTTAGTGGAGATGTTGATAGACTAAAAGAAGATATGGCCCAGATTGAGCGTGCGGCAGTGGAATTTACAGAGATAGCCGATAGGCTATACAAAGATGCCAGCAAGTTCAAAGTGTAGTTATTAAGGAGAATAAAGTGTAAAAGGGGCACCTTATGGTGCCCCTTTTTGTTATTGAAAACCATATATTCTGGTATCATATAAATGTAAAGAAAAACTAAGGGAGGTGTTTTGGATGTGGAAGAAGAGTCAGGTGTGGGGAGGTATTATAGCATTTATTGTTGTGATTGGGGCTGCTCTTGCTGTGTTGGGACTGATTTATAAAAACTCATCAAAGGATCAGTTGTTGTCTGTTGCTAAAGATCTGGCCAAAAAGCTACCTCTTGATACTGGTACAACAAACAAATAGGGAGAAATAATTTTTCAATATTTGTGTAGTATGAAAACTTATTAAAGGTATTTTAGTGTTAGTGTTTGAATCTATACCAATTTTGGTTGTATAATGCGTAAGTTTTTCCATCTTAGTTTATAAATGTGGGGCAGTGAGACATAACCCTGTTTCCTTCTTTTTCAGTGGGGACATGGTTGGAAGGATATAATATGTTGTTTCTGCGGTTAATGTAGCATGCTAATGTTAATGTAGGGTTTTTATGAAGAAAAATCCCTAAATGATATATGGTCAGGTGGAAGGTCGTTGTTATACAGAAGTTGATATTGTTGGCAGAGCAATACCCGGTATGTTTTACGCTATTAACGGTATGATAGTCATGTAATGGGTAAAAACCCTGAGTGTTAAAAGGGGGCTACAGCCCCCTTTTATCCCAGCATCTTAATATCTCCCTGGAATAGATCGGCTATAAGCATCTTGGTATTAACAAGGTCGTATCTGTCTATGAGCATCTTCAGGGCTTCTGTCCACATAAAGCCGGTAATAAACAAGAGTATGCTTGGCACAAGCCCACCACTTTCTGCTGTAGGCACGGCCTCTGCCGTCTCCAGAGAGGGGTTCATGACATGGTGGAGATATATACCCTCTGTGTGGGGAAATGCCTTTGCCATACCATATGCACCGGCAACGGCACCGAACACAAAGTCTTTTTTCTCTTTTTCTGCATACCGTGATATGATAAAGCGGGTCTTGTAGTTGTCTGTGCCATCTAGTATGACATCGGCATCTTGCAGAAGCTCCTCCACATTGTCAGATGTTAGCCTTTTTACATGGTATATCACATTGATACTGGGATTGATGGTCTTTACTATAGATGCCGCCACCTGTGCTTTGGGTTTGCCGATATGCTCTCTTGTATACAGTATTTGCCTTCCGAGATTAGACTTTGAAACACTGTCATTGTCTATAAGTATTAATGTGCCTATGCCACTGCGTGCTGCCATCTGCACAAGAGGACTTCCCAGTCCACCGCAGCCTACAATGGCTACGGTTTTATCCCCAAGTTTTTTCTGCGGTTCTTCTCCAATAAACTTTGCCTGCACCACAAACATGTCATTCATAATACAT
>JAMORD010000207.1 GCA_027063755.1 bacterium
CACAACGATAGCTGGAATAGGGTTTTGTGATGGGAAGCGAATATCTTCTCTACCTTGTAGTGTTTTCTGGCCTATGGTATTACCGGTGATATAAGATACCAGTGGCACAATGAAGTTCTGTGTTGTGTGGGCATCTGAGGCAGGAATGTAGATGATATTTCCCTTGGTTTTGAAAGAGTCCCCTTGCTCAATGATGTAGTCGGCATAGTCTTTTCTGATTTCTACCGATACCTCTTCGCCGGTGGCATGTGCTATGTGCTTTCTCACCTTTTCAAGAATAAGCATGCGAATAGGTTCAGAGATGTTTTGAGAAATATAAATCTTCATATAAATCCCCCCTAAGCACTGAATACTCTAAAAATATTATAAGCGGATTTAACATTTTGAGGTAGGGGATTTGCAATTAAAGTTGAGATTTTTTGTGTCATTAGAAGAGGGAAACGATAAACACGAGTAGTGGTTCCACAACAAGGGCAGGTAAGAAGTTGCCTACACGGGTATCTTTAATGCCCAGCACTTTGAGGCCGATACCCAGAATCATAACACCACCAACAGCCACAAGGTCATTGAGGTACAGGGGCTGTGTGAGGAAACCGAGATATGAAGACAGAAGCACTATAGAGCCTTGAACGATAAGCACCGATATAGCAGACACGGTGACACCCAGTCCGTACATAGAGCCTAGTATAAATGAAGAAATACCGTCAAGGAGTGATTTTAGGTATATCAGTGATGCATCACCTGTTAGCCCCGCATTGATAGAACCTACAATGGTCATGGGACCAACGAGGAATAAGACAGAGGACATCATGAATCCTGTGGAGAAGTCTCCCTCCTCCATCTTGTCTCCCAGTCTTTTCAGAAATCCTTCAATGTCAAGTAGCTCGCCGATGACACCGCCTATCACCATAGATGCCAGCACAATAAGAAAGTTGTTGACCTTCATAACCATGCTCATGCCAATACCCAGTGTGGTAAGACCAGCACCGAAAAACAAAATCTCTTTGATATTGTGGGGCAGTCCCTTTTTCAGGAAAAATCCTGTTAAACTGCCTATCACAACGGCAATGGCATTGACAGCGGTGGCAATCAGTCCAGTAATAACCATCCCTATACCTCCTTCCCCTTCCTATTGGTATTATAAAGAAAAGATCATAAGAAATAGGGAGGGGTTGGAGTGAATCCAATACTGTCGGGACTTGTGTTTATACTGGTGGCACTTGTAGGCTGGTTTGCAGGCAGATACGAAATCATCACAGATGATGGAAGGTCTCACCTTACCAAAGTGCTGTTTTACATACTTCTACCGGCTCTTGTTGGCGGTGGTGTAATGAAATCGCCCCTTGAGAAAGATACATTATATATATTTTCCCTTGCTATTTTTATGTCCCTTGCTATCTGGTATATTCTCCTGAGAATCTTTATGCTGTTTTACGATAAAAAGACGGCATCACTCCTTGCCATGGTGGCAACAATGGGTAATACGGGGTTTTTGGGCTTTCCCCTGGTAGCCCGCATGATAGGGAAAAGTGCCATGCCTTATGCCGTTGCATTCTCTATAGGTCAGTCTATAGTGCTCATGGCCGCTGTGTATCCGTCTCTTGGAGGACAGTTTAGCTGGAAAAAGCTCCTGTCTCCTCCTATGATAGGCATGCTTGTGGGATTTGTCCTGAGAGGTGTGTCTCCTATCATACCCCACGGTATGTGGCAAGTGCTTGTTGATACATTTTCTATGCTTGGTGATGCCTCTGGTCCCCTTGTCATGCTCATTATAGGGTCATCGCTGAAAGCCATACAATTTAAAACATATGATATATACATCATTCTTTTAAAGCTTGTTGTCATGCCTGCTATATTTTATATAGTGCTTGTTAAACTTGTTTCCCCAGTGCCCCTAAAAGCCGCTGTGCTTGAGGCCTCTACCCCAACGCTCATGGCAGCTCCCATATGGGCTGGCATGGCAGGTTTGTCTGAAGAGGAGGCTGCCCGTATAGTGGCCGTTGTGACGGGGGTTTTTCTCATCATGTTGCCATTTATAGGATATGTGTTGAGGTAGGCAAATCTTCCATTGATAGGTGGTGTAGATGTTTTCCATTGTGTCATGGTAGATTGTTTTAGCGTTGTTGTGAAGTTGTATGACCGGTGGTGCCGCAAAAATATCTTTATTGGAGCGTATTGTGATTTCGATTATGTAGTATATATAAGAACTTATTGGTAGAAGGTTAACAACATCATTCAAAATGTGTAAAAGAGTGGTGATGAATAAAGATATAGGTGAAATAAAGTTTATAATAATGAGTGGAGGTTGTATATCTGCTAATATGCTTGTGGTGTTATTTGAAAGATTGAATTTGTGTTATAATACAAGAGCCGTATGTGGCAGAGTAAAAATCTATATAAAGGGGGAATGCATGATGAGAAGGCCAAGAGTAAAGTTTCTTTCTTTCTTTCTTTCTTGTTAGTGATTAGTTTGGTGCATGCTTTGTCAGCGCCTGTGAGTGCCGCAGACGGATGTCAGTATTCTACAGAGGCTAAGATGGGAAAAATGATTTTTGAGTCCTATGTTATGCTGTTTGGCACAGAAAAAACTTATACCTTGAATCTGTGGAAATATGTGCAAACTCATGATTTAACGCCAACTGATCCTGTGGCAGTATATGCCAGTGAATACTTTTCGTGTCATCAGGAAGCATATGATGACATTTTTAGTACAGATGACTCTCAGCTAAAAGATATAAGTATGCCCGACACGCTGTATAAAAGTCGCATGATAAGCTATGCTGAAAATTATGCCATACATCCAAGTCCTGATTATAAAGAGTTTTCTGTGGATTGTACCAACTTTGCATCTCAGATAGTGCATGAGGGAGGACAGAGAATGGATTTTTCTTGGTTGCGGGGATGGTATATGGAAAAAGTCATGGGGTATTTTATAGGGTGGAGGTGGCGCTGGTCATATACATGGAGTGTTACCGATGGCTTTCAGAGTTGGATGACACGAAATAATGTTTT
>JAMORD010000208.1 GCA_027063755.1 bacterium
AAACAAGTATATATTTATATATGAATATAGTACAGACAATACTTTCAAGCTAACTAACAACTTCTAACAACATTTCAAAAAATTAATTAGCCATTGGTATATTAAAAACAGATTAAAATAAAGTATACACGAAAACACTTAGCCTTGTTCTCATTCTTCCCCTTATTTCTCTACCACTTTCCAGATATCACTGAGTGCCATAAATGTAAAGTAAACATCATCTCCCCTCTTCCAAACATGGGGACCAGACCATGTTTCTACAAGCCTAAAAAAGCTCACCAACAGTTTATATTTAGGATAATACTTGGCAACTACTGTGTCGCCATCTTCCAAACGAACATCTACCCAATATATATCCGTATCGCCTTCACGTCCCATAAGGGTGATCATAACATTTTCATTCTCTGATGTGTATATCTTCATCTCCTTCTTGTCAGGATCAATAAATACTGTCACAGCTGGTATACCATCATCCATGGGAAACGGCAGATAGATAGCACCTGTATTGGTAACATATTTGCTACTGCGATGTATAGGAAGAGCCTTACCCCCTCCCATAACACTGTTTCCTATCCTCTCTACAAGCTCTTCACTTAACTGAGCCACCTCATGCTCTCCTTGTCTATCTACATACATCAGCCTACCCCCCTTCAGTATCCACACCCTACCGGCCGTAAAATTGTGTCCGAGCACATAGTCGGCCCCCCTAACCTTTACCATAACCCTGCCATCTGCGGTATAGTATGTGATACTTGCCGTGCCATCATACCACTCTATATCAGACCTCCCCGGCAAACTCATAGCCCCCAAGTCTTTCATCTGCACAAGATCCCACTTCTCACCATCTAAAAGGGCATACCTCCCATCGGGAGTAAGCACATATATACTTTTTACCCTCTTCCATTCCTTATAATCCTCAGCCCCATAAGGCATATGGGCACCATCTTTTAGAACATACAAAATATACTTGTTATCCCCCAGCACTACCTTCACCTTGCCATCTGCCAGATAGTTTGCCTTTAGTGCAAACTCATCTTTTACCACCGGTATGAGGGTAGCAGTTCCCTGACACTGAAAATCAATACCTTCAACATTCCCCTCATATCCCTTTGGAGCCTTGCAGAATGTCTTCCAATCCACAGGCACCTTTACAAGCTCGGCACTGTAGCCTTTCTTCTCCATATCTAAGACGAATGCTTTCAAAGTAGAAAACTGTGGATACTGTTCAAAAAACGCATTAAGACTACTGCCACTACATGCAACCATAGACATGGAAACCACCAACACGAGAATAGTAGAAAACCACCTCTTCATTTCCCCTCACCCCCAAAGAGATAATATCCATCTTTCACAAATATGGCCTTGCTGTTTACAAATATCTCGCCATCCTCAGCGGGAACAGAATCCCCAATATCCCCAGTGTCAAGCGAGGTTTCAAATAGATACTTGTCATACTGACTTAGATTCTGGGTACAAGCTGGAAAAACCACTACAAGACTACCAATCACAAACAAACTTACAACAAATGGGAATACTTGTTATTTACTCGTAAAACACATCCTCCTTTCTTAAAATAGTAGATTTTATCAAGACATTCTTAGCATACACAATAAATAAAACCCCGTCAATATCACTTAAAGACAAAGCCTAATTAAAATATACAATAAACATTTTTTTCTCAGCCCAAAACAAGCCATTGATATACATAAAGAGAAAAATGCACAAAGAGTTGAAAAAGAGGCTAGATGTAAAGAATGCCACTATAAAGTCCTACATATCCCGTGCCAAAAAGAAGGGATATATTGAAGAGGTTGATGGTAAATTGCGTCTGAGGGGTAAGTGGAGGTTCTTCGCATGAGAGGGAATGTTGTTGATCTTTGTTGATTCCGGTTGACTCATCAAACAAGCTTTTTATAAACAGGCTGTTTATCTGAAAAGTTTTTTTCATCTCTATTCTTCCTGTTCACCTATACCAACATATCATACATCTATGGAAAGACGTGTTATCATAGCCGCAGCTATAGAACTTTTATCATCATTCCGATACAAACACCATATCATCAATCTAAAAACAGAAAATTTTATGTATTTCATGGACTTTTCTGCTATATAGGTATACTCCATCTCTTCCCAATTATGCTGTTTACAATTACACACGGTCTACCTATACAATATTCATAGCAACATCTGCGTAATTACCCCATCAATAAAGAAGACACGTCTTTCCCGACACCAAACATATCAACAATTCTTTACACTCATATCAACAAAAATTGATACAGTGTAAATTGACAATCTCTTGCACTATGTTGTACACTACTTATGCATGAGGGAAGCGGAGTTGCCTCCGCCCTCCTAAGTGCCCCAAACGGTTCTGAGGTGTCGGAGAGATTTCAACGGCGAAAATAACGGTATCGGTGAAACCCTTAGCGTGCACCTATCACTCCACAGATGTGCTCTACCAGATACCCCACACGATATTAAAAACAATTTTGTCATCGCTCTTGGTAGTGTCTTTCTATTTCCTTATGTAAAAGCCTTTTCTCATACCTCATGGTGCACGATATTTGTCTCTCCACCTGTCCTCAGAGCCTTCGCCGAGGTGCTGAAGGGGTTTCTACGACGCGAACATAGAGGCAAATTTAAACTATAGCCCCTTCGCCTGTCCTCGGCTCTTTCCAAACATGGGCTTGTGCCCTCAAACTTTCCAACAATGTGGGCTGTCTGGTGAAGATTATCAGTCAGCTCACACAAACCAAGATGGCCCCGTAACTCAGCAGGACAGAGTGACGGTTTGCGACGCCGTAGGTCGGAGGTTCGAATCCTCCCGGGGTCACCAATTTCCCCCGAGGTGCTGAAGGGGTTTCTACGCATGCGAGCGAAGAGGCAAATTTTAACCACAGCCCCTTCGCCTGTCCTCGGCTCTTTCCAAACATGGGCTTGTGCCCTCAAACTTTCCAACAATGTGGGCTGTCTGGTGAATATTATCAGTCAG
>JAMORD010000209.1 GCA_027063755.1 bacterium
GGCATTTGGAGGGGGCAGTGATGGTAATGAAGACCCGAATATCATAGACCTGATAGTGCCAGAGGGGTACAAGCAGGAAGAGGTACTTGACTGGAGGAAGCAAAGTCCTGTGAGGGTACCTGGAATACTGGTTGATCCATATATCCAGGGTGGTACTGAAGAGATTTCCATGACAATCGTAAAACCATCTGATGGTGCTGTTATTGGTAGTAAGCAAATAGATGTTGTAGCTATGGTTAAGGGCACAGATAAGGCTTATATTTACCTCGGTGGTAAACAAATAGCCACCGTAGGTGTTACCGACGGAAAGGTAGAATACCAAATTACCGTCCCAGGTGAAGGTACTTATGAAATCGGTGTGGGTACAAAGGATAAAATACTATCTTCTGTAAAGGTTACAATTGATCTGCATGTTTCTGGTCTTGAAATTACCTCTCCAACCTCAAAGATTGTTTCCAGTAGGAAGGTTTATATTGAAGGTATTACGGAACCCGAATCTGTGGTGACTATCAAGCAGATGAAAGGCATTAAGGAGGGAACAACCTCTCAGGTTAAGGCAGATAAAGATGGACACTTTAAGTCTGCTCTCTTTAGGATGTTCCACGGTGTCAATGTGTTTAGAATTGAAGTTGTTGATCCTGCTGGCAATAAGCTTATAAAGCACTATGTATATGTGTATCCAAGTGCATTGAAGATTGTCATGAAGATAGATGATCCAGTTGCCATTGTAGGTAGGGTGAAAGTTAAACTTGATGTGCCTCCTACTATTATCAATGATAGAACAATGGTTCCTGTAAGATTTATTGCGGAATCCTTCTCTGCTATTGTAGATTATGATGAAGCAACACAGCAGATTACCATTCAGCTGGGTGATGATACCATTCAGATGTTTGTGGGACAAAAGACATATTATGTCAATGGTAAACCTCACGATGACATGGATGCTCCTCCGGTTATAAAAGATGGTCGCACACTGGTACCTGTAAGATTTGTTGCACAGGCACTGGGAGCATCTGTCGGTTGGGATGGTGAGACTCGTACGGTTACGGTTGTATATCCCGGAGAGTAAAACACATATGCCTTTAAAAAGGGGGAAGCATTGCTTCCCCCTTTTTATTTTGCAAGATTATTTGGTATAACAAAAATGGGAGGTGATGATATGAGTGGGTTTGATTCCTATGGTAATCAGCGTATGATGGCAGAACAGATAGCTTTTCAGGTAAAGGTATATTTGCATAGTCTTGCCAATGTACTGGTGAAATATGTATCTAACGAAGAGTCAAAGGAAATAATTTCTGAAATCATTTCCTATGGCGATGAACATGGTTGGTTTGATGTGAGAAAGATATCAAAACAAATATTGAAAGAGCACTTTGAGGAAAGTGTTGTTAATGAGATTATGAGAGATGCGGAAAGAGAATTTAAAAAGGCCTGGGCTCCTATGAGAAAAAATGCCATTTTAGGGTTGCTTTTTATCTTTGGCGGTTTGTTGCTTGGAGGTTTCTTCATACTTTCTGATACATTAGGGAGTTTAGGAATCGTTTCTATTCTGCTCGGCATGGTACTCGGTGTGTATTTTATTGTAAGAGGTCGTTCTGAGATTCATCAGCAGTTTGATGATTTATAATAAAGTTAGGTAGCATTTGCTATCTATTTTAAGGAGGTGATCCCTATGGGATTTTGGGACAAGGTGAAACAGGTTGTTGAGAAAGGTGGAGAAGCAGCATCTCTTGCAGCGAAGAAAGCTGCTATTCTTGCTGAGATTAAGAAGATTGAGATGAGTATTGCTAGTTTGAAGAAAGAGATCGTAAAACTTGAGAAGGAAAAAGAACAAATTATTGAGAGTATTGAAAAAGAGATTAGAAACTTGAAGACTGAACTTGGTGAGAAAATATACGATATGTATATTGAAGAGGGCAAGACAGAGTTTGCCGAGCTGTTAGCAGAGTATAAAGCCAAGATTGAGGAGAAGGAGCAGGAGATCGTTAAGACAGAAGAGGAATACAAGCAAAAGGTTGCAGAGGTTGAGGCAAAGATAGCGGAGAAGCAAAAAGAAATAGAGTTGAAGAAAGAAGAGTTGGCAGCTTTAGACGCAGAGAATGCTGAGAAAGAAGATGTTGTCAGTGAATCTTCGCAGAGTGCAGATGCTACTGTTGATGATACGGTAGAAGAGGTTTCTGAGGTCAATGAGGAATCTTCTACAGTAGAGGAACCAACAGAAGTTTCAGAAGAACAAACAGATCAAACCACAGAAGAAAAGAAAGACGAAGATAACGACTTATTCTGATAGTTATCTTTGGGAGGGTTTTCCCTCCCACTTTCCACCTACAACTTTATCTTTATCTTTTTTGGCTATATACATGAGGGCATCGGCAAGTTTGATGATTTTTTCAAGGTTTGCTTCTGCGCCTTTTCGTTTGTAAACGGCACCTATGCTTGTTGAGATAAGATTGTTTCTTACTGATAACCTTATGCGTTCTGCCACCCTAAGGCCATTTTCCATGCTTGTATCGGATACAATTACGACAAATTCATCGCCTCCGTATCTGATGAGAATATCATTGCCTCTAAGGCTGCTTTGTATTTTTTTCACAGTGTTTTTGAGGATTTCATCGCCCTTTTCATGCCCCATTGTATCGTTGACCTTTTTGAAGCCGTCAAGATCAATCATAAGCAGGGTATATTGAGAATCTTTGTCTTCAATGTAGTCTCTTATGAGTTCTAAAAATTGTCTGTTATATGCTCCTGTCAGTGGATCGGTAATGGACCCTTTAAGGTCTTCCCACTTTTTCAAAGCAAGGCTGAAAAGCTCAAGTATATCTTCTATTTCGTGGCTATACACATATCCCGGTACATAACCGATGTGTACATAGAAGATATTTTCTCTGCCGGGTATCTCAAGTTTAATCTGTGGAGGAGATGTATCGCCTTTTCTTATCAATGGGGCAGGCGATAAAGCCTGCTTGCCTCTAATGAGTATGGAAAAGCCTTTAACACCTTCAAAGTGTTTATGGAGAAAGGTTTCCAGGGTGTGTATGACATCTTCGGGTGTGGTTGCTTTCCCCAGCTCTTTGACGAATTTCTTGAAAATACTGTGTCTCTTTTCATACAAATGCTCTGATTTGGCAACATGTTTCAAAACATCAAGCTCATTGTTGAGAATAGACATTTGTGAACGCATGCTATCTATGGTGGTGTTTCTTTCATCTATCATGTCAAGTAGATATTCTATGGTCTTATACAGTGATGCGAGTATTACAATGATGGGCAAGTACACGAAGATAATACTAAGGGTGGTAGAGCCTGTTTTATATGCGACGAACGCAATAGGAACTATGGCCAATATAGCAGATAAAAAAACACCTTTGGCAACTGTAGGTGGTAGTTTTTTTAAGGTATGTTTTTTACCTATCTTCACTGTCAAGCTCCTTTTCTATATGTTCTAAAAAATATTCTACAACCCCTACCCTTTCTATTGCCAGGTTATAACCTGTTTCTGTATACATTAAGTTGGGTAGCTTAATAATTTTTTCGTAGAAGTGGTTGATATCTTCCTCTATGGGCCTGTTAGGGGCATGTTTGAATACCCTTGCAATACCTATGGCACCAAGCGCATCAAGTTTATCGGCATCACTAAGAATTTTTCCCTCCAGTGTTTGAGGTATTCTGCCTTTGGAAAAGCGATGGCTATATATAGCATCGTAGACAATGTCTATGATATTACTGGAAACGTTCCATGACTTAAGGAGTCTCTTTGTTATATTGGCAGAGACCTCAGCGTGGTCCCAGCCGGTTAAGTTTTCAATAGGTCTACCAATGTCGTGCAAGATAGCCGATAGTTTAATAGCAAAGAGATTTCCCCCTTCTTTTTCCCATATCAATGTGGCGTTGCGAAATACCCTTTTTATATGACCTATATCATGATTGCCGCTATCAAGAAAGGCGTGGGCTACCCACCATGCACTGCTAATAATCTCTTCTTCTGTCATAATATATCACTCCCGTGCGTATATGTATGTGAAAAATTATAACAAGGAGGTAGAAATTATGAAGAAGTAATTCAACATGCGTGCATGCACAACATTCATGATGGCCTGGTCGTTTGTATTTCTCTTTATATCGGGTATTGCTCTATTTATTGTATCTTCAGGTAGGGTAGCCAATTGGTCACAGTGGACATTTTTAGGACTTAATAAAAATGCTTGGGAAGCTGTTCATGTTATATGGGCTATTGTATTTACAATTGCTACTGTGTTTCACTTAAAGTATAACTGGGCTATTTTTAAGTCGTATTTTGTGAACTGGACTAGAGAAGTAAGGGGCGTAAGGCTACACGAGGTTGGTGTAGCTACTGTTCTATCCGTTGCCATATTTATCGGAGCTGCTGTGTCATTTGTGCCGTTTGCCTATATTATGAATACCTCTGGATATTTTAAAGATGTATGAGAGGAAAAAGTCCTATCCTCCAACCGGAACCTGATAAAATGACCCTTTCTGAGCTTGCAGAGCACTTTGGTGTGTCGGAAACTGCTATCAATAATTACTTAAAGGGACAGCTGGGACTTGAGCCGATGAATGCAACAGAAACACTTGAGTATTATAAGCACAGAATGGAAGAAGAAGGTTATATTACAGATGAGGAAAAGATGGGAACATGGGATATTTACTATGCGTTAAGAGACCACTTTCAGAGTGTGGAGTCGGGAGGTAGTGAAGGAACATCAGTCATAAAAGGACAAGGATATGGTAGGTATACAGTATCAGAGCTTGCTGAAAAAGAGGGTATTGATGTGGATAAGGCTGTAGAGAACCTTCAAAATTCTTGTTGGGGGCACTGTAGACATAGATAGGGATACACGTATAAGAGATATTATGGATGCTACTGGGCTTGATGCAGAGTCTATTATATCCATCATGAAGACAGGTAAGACAGAGTAGAAGTGATAAGTTCTTAATAGAAAAGGCCGACCTGTGGGGGCAGGTCGGCCTATGTTTTATTCAGGTATCTGGTTTTCATTAACGAAAAAGTGCCAGTACACTCTGTGGGGCCGTGTTGGCCTGTGCAAGCATGGCAGTTGCCGTCTGCTGAAGTATCTGATCTCTTGTAGCCTGTAGTTGCTCTTTTGCCATATCGGCGTTGTAGATTCTGTTCCAAGATGCTTCAACATTAACCTGGGCAATCATGAGTGTTTCCTCTTTGGCCTGAAGTCTGGAACTGAGGGCACCGATACCGGCCAGCCACTCAGATGTGTTTCTAATGGCGGCATCTACTCTTTGCAACAGCTCGTTGGCGGATGCGCTGACATTGGTAGAATTGGTAAAACTTGTTGTTATACCTGCTGTATCTTTCACACCAAGATAGGCATATACCATGCCTACGGTGATGGCAGAGGATGCATTGATAAGGCCTTTTTCAGAGCTGTATACACTTGCTGTTGCGGCTTTACTGGTGTCATTGGCCTGTGTAATGACAACACCGAGATGATCAGCTTTGGACTGCCAATTTCCCCAATTTTCCTCTGTGTTGTTGATAGCTACACTGGTTCCGCCGCCAATATTGACATTGTTGGTCCCTGTGTCAAATAAAACCTTGTAGGTTCTCTGCCAGGTTGTTGTCTCACCAGAATCTGCGCCACTCTGGAAGTGGAATGTTGTAGATGCAAGGTTGCCTACATCAGGTGGGGTAGAGTTGTCAAGTAGTCCCAGGTCATTCCAACGGGTTTCATGGGCAATACGCACGATCTCATGGAGATACTCTTTTACCTGCTGTGCGATAGCAAGTCTTTCTTCTGTGCCCATTGTGTCGTTGGCGGCTTGAGCGATTTTGTCTCTAATGTCAAGTAGTAGGTCTTTAATCTTGGTAATACCACCTTCTGCAACAGAAAGCATGTTCTTGGCGTCGGCAATATTGTCAAGGGCTACGCCAAGTCCTCTGCTGCGGGCCTTAAGCTTAATGGAGATACGATAACCTGCTGGGTCGTCAGCTGCCTTGGTGATACGCACACCAGTTGCAAGCCGCAGCTGCCTGAGGGCAAGGTCATTGTTGACCAGCTTCAGGCTGTTCAGGGCATTCATGGCCCCGATGTTCGTTCTGATCCTTGTCAGATCAGCCAGTGCCATACGAGACACCTCCTTCCGTGGTTTTTTATTTTTGAGGGGCATCCATTCCCCTCAATCGTTATATCGGAAGCTTTCACAAAAATTTTAGTCCTTTTCTAAACGAGTGAGAATATCTTACCGATGATAATATATGAATAGAATGTTAGGAGGTGCGTGTGGGTGGGCTGGTTTGAATATATCTATGAAATTGATTGGCAAGAAGAAGGGCTTCCATATATAGCCCCTCTTGATATAGATAGATTGAAGGCTTACGGTATAGAGACCGATTTAGATAAGCAGGCATGGAATACATGGCTCGCCCAGTGGCGAAGTCATGCCACTGAGAGCAGAAAAGATATATTCACTAAACGCAATCAGAGGTTTTTGTACTTTGTAGACGGGCGCAAGAAGATATACAGCAAAGTGCTTCTAAAAGGTGGCGTAGTTGGTATATTTGTTGAGATACTGGCTGGCACTGTTGAGTGGTCTATTCAGCGTGGTATTCAGGTGATGTTTGATACTGTTAATCTTCCCCGTGGTCGGAGATACTTTATCGTTGTTGACGATATTAAAAACAATGTGGAAGAAAAGTTACCTGATAAGATTGTTTTGCTTCCCGGTGAAATGGAGTTTGATGTTATCTATGTGGATAGCGAAGATGATATAGAAGAAATGATAATAAAACTCATGGTAGAACTGGAGAAAGAGGAGATAAAAGCCATTGCGGAAAAGTTAGAAGGCGGTGATTTGGCCATTGTATGGGATGGCAGCCTCATGGCTCTTGGTGAGGACTTTGTTTATAGTAACATCCCTATCGTGGGATTTAATAGATATATGGCCATGCGATATATGCCCAAAGAGGTGGAGCAGCTATACGATGTGCTTTATGATTTGGATGTTGCCGAAAGAACCCCTCTTTTTGCCATAACGGGGTTTCATGAAAACCTGTCTCTTGTCTCTTCTTATATTCGTCTCATTAAACCCGAAGATGAACAACCTGCGACAATGAGAGGTATATCTCTGTTTGAAACCCTTCACGATAACAAGCATATTCCCGATACTCTCTCAGAACTGTATGATTTCTTTGCACTTATGTTGCCACGCCTTGCCACATCTGCTCCGTTTGGTCAGGGAACAGAAACACTATTTCCACTGCTTGCTGCACAGGGTAATCTTGTCCATTATTTTATACCTCGCGAGTATGTGGCATACCTCATTACCAAAGAAGTTATGAAGCATCGACAAGAAAAAGATTAGTTATAATAGTCTCCTATAAACAAAAACGATAAAAAGGTGGTGAGGACATTGGCTATCCTCAAAGTTGTTGATGTAGATAAATGTATAGGGTGTATGTCGTGTATGCAGGCATGTGCTCGTTTTAGGTATCAAAGTTTTTCTCTCTATAGGGCTGCTCTTCAGGTGAAAACAAGGGGTGGTATCTCCAGCGGATTTCAGATCAATACATGCCTTGGATGTACGGAACCTGCTTGTGCTGAGGCATGTCCTACTGAGGCACTTATTCCCCGTAAAGGGGGCGGTGTAGTGTTTAGACAAAACCTCTGTATTGGCTGTGGTGAGTGTGAAAAGGCGTGTCCCGTTGATGCCATTCGCATGGATCCTGAGTGGCATATTCCTATAGTGTGTGTTCAGTGTGGTATTTGCACGCAGTATTGTCCCCATGAAGTTATACAGATGGTAGAAGAGGTGGTTCCCCATGTGGATAAATGATGTTAGAGTGCTTCATATAGATTTGACAAATAAAAAGGTGAAACTGGAGCACAGACCAGATCTTAAAGAATGGATAGGGGGTACTGGTGCTGCCAGTAAGCTCTTTGAAGAGTTAAAGGGACATGAGATACCTCCAGGAGATGAAGCGTCTCCTATTATATTTGCCACAGGGCCGCTCAATGGTGTGCTTCCACTGATGACCAAGGTTGTAGCTATATATCGTTCACCATATACAGGTGATTGGGGTGAGTCTCATGCCGGTGGTCGCCTTGGTATGGTAATGGCCTATGCGGGTATAGACCTTTTGGTGATAACAGGTAAGGCAGAAAGACCTGTATATCTTGTTATAGGGCCTCACTCTGTTGAATTTAAAGATGCAAGGCATCTGTGGGGACTTGATGTGTTTACAACGGGAAGACTTATCAGACTTCATGACAAAAGTGCCAGTGGAAGAAGGAGTATCCTAAGAATAGGACCTGCCGCTGAAAGAGGTGTAAAGTTTGCCGGTGTCAATGTTGATACATTTAGGCACTTTGGTAGGTTGGGACTTGGTACCCTTATGGGTATGAAGAATCTTAAAGCTATTGTTGTTGTAGGAGATGACTCCACTCACTTTGGTGTTAATCCTGAATATACAAAGTTTTACAAGGAGATATATGATCTTGTAGTAGGTTCTGATCTTTTGCACAAATATCATGATCTGGGGACTCCCCAAAATGTGTTGCCGCTAAATAACATTAAGTCTTTACCTACCAAGAACATGCAGAAAAGCCAATTTGAGTATGCCGAAAATATTAGTGGTGAATACTTTGCCGATAATCTTCTTGTGAGGAAGATTGCATGCTCTGGTTGCCAAGTGGGATGTATACATGTGGGACTTTTAAGGGAACAATTTGGTCCTGAACATGAATATAAATATACTCAGGTTTCTTACGACCATGAACTGATATTTGCCCTTGGTAGTATGCTTGAAACACGAACCGCTGAAGAAGTGTTGAAACTTATAGATCAGGTGGAGAGATTAGGTCTTGATGCTATATCTTCTGGTGTAGCCCTTGCATGGACGACGGAGGCCCTCCAGAGGGGTATTATTTCTGAAAAGGATACTGGTATAAAACTTCAGTGGGGAGATACAGAGCGCTATCTTGAAGCTCTTCAAATGCTTGCCTATAGGGTTAATGATTTCTGGCATCTCCTTGGTGAGGGAACAATGGCGGCAGCCCGTGAGTATGGTGGAGAGGACTTTGCAGCGGTGCTAGGCCAAGAGATGGCTGGTTATGCTACGGGTCCTGTTTTTTATGTATCTCAGGCAATGGGTGTCAGACATTCCCACCTTGATACAGCAGGCTATTCGTTTGACCAGAAAGCTACAGAATACACACCAGAAGCGGCACTAGAGTATATTGTCAGTGAGGATAGACGAAGGGTTGTGCTAACCTCCCTTGTATCCTGTCTATTTGCAAGAGGACTTTATACATGGGATAGGATAAAGAAGGGGCTTTCCCTTATTGGTTATGAAAAGCAAGCTAAGCATGTTGAAGAGATCGGTGATGAGATAAGAAGACTTAGGTGGAAACTAAAGGTGGCTATGGGGTTTGATCTTGATAATGTCAAGATTCCTAAACGCTACTTTGAAACAGAGACATTTAGGGGGAAACCTGATCCCGAGTTTACCAATAAACTGATAAAGATGTATGCTTCCCACATTAAAGAGATTATTAAATAAGGGGGCTTTATGCCCCCTTATTTACTCTGATACCTCTTCGGTCAGTTCTATCTCTGCCAGTGTTGAGGCAAGCAAGTTTAGAGAGTTTGCTATTTCGCCGACAACTGTTATGTAATCTTCAAGGTCTCTTAGTCCCCTTATGCTGCCAGATTCACCGGCAATCTTGTAGGTCATCTCTGTAAACTCACTCATGCTGAGCAAGATACGAGATAATGCTCCAATACTCTCTTTAATGTTTTCTCTTGTTTTGTCCATATAGACACCTCCTTATGCCTTCATATCTAAAATATATCCCATAAGCTCGTCTGCTGTCTTAATGAGTTTAATGCCCATCTTGGTATATGTTGTGTTTTGCAGAAGATTAGGCATGTCGCTAATTAGTGAGGTGTGCTCAGATGTTTTATATGTGAAGGCCCTTACGCCGTAAGGTGTTTCTTTATATGTAGTCTCAAGTGCTTTGGCATTTTGGGTATTTGTGTTGGCGATGTTGTGTGCTGTGTTTCTCAGTGCTATCAGACCACTTTGTATATTTGATAGGCCAATACGCTCTATCAAATCTACCACCCCCTTTATATTCATTATATACATTGGCAGATGGTAAGGTTATAATTTAAGTAAACGACAGCAGGAGGTGCGAGCGGTGTATTTTCAAGAGCTGATACTGAAACTGGAAAGTTATTGGGTAGGCAAAGGATGTCACCTGTGGCAACCATATGATATTGAGGTAGGGGCAGGCACGATGAATCCTGCTACATTTCTCTGGGTGCTTGGTCCGGAATCATGGAATGTGGTCTATGTTGAGCCTTCCCGTAGACCCGCAGATGGTAGGTATGGTGAAAATCCCAACAGGCTGTATATGCACCATCAGCTACAGGTTATTATGAAACCATCTCCCGATAATATACAAGAGCTTTATCTTGGTTCTCTAAAGGAGTTAGGACTTGACCTGAAAAAGCATGATATCCGTTTTGTAGAAGATAACTGGGAATCTCCCACACTGGGTGCGTGGGGTATAGGATGGGAAGTATGGCTTGATGGTATGGAAATAACGCAGTTTACATACTTCCAACAGAGCGGTGGTAAGACACTGGACCTGATACCTGTTGAGATTACTTATGGTCTTGAGCGTATTGCCATGTATCTTCAGGGAGTAGAAAATGTGTTTGATCTTGAGTGGGCTCCCGGTATTACATATGGTGATCTTAGAAAACGAGAAGAATACGAACAGTCTGTATACGCCTTTGAGAAAGCCGATGTTCCCAAGCTCCGTAAGTGGTTTGAGGAATTTGAAGAGGAGGCTCACAGGCTCATTGATGAAGGACTGGTGTATCCTGCATACGACTATATTCTTAAATGCTCTCATGTATTCAACCTTCTTGATGCCCGTGGGGCGTTAGGATATAACGAGCGTTTTAATCTCATTTTACGCATGAGGTCTATGGCAAGAAACATATCTGATAGGTGGCTGAAGATGAGAGAAGAACTGGGATATCCACTGCTGAAGAAAGAGGTGAAGAGCGGTGCGTGATGTGATATTTGAACTGGGCACAGAGGAGATGCCCCATACTTATATTCTTGGTGCGATAAAGCAGATAGAAGACAAACTGCCTTCTTTACTTGAGGAAAATGGCGTTGTGTACGATGGCTTTCGCATATATGCAACACCAAGGAGACTAGCTATATATCTAAATGGGGTAGAAGAAAAACAGGCTACAGTTGAAGAGGAAGTGAAAGGTCCGCCTGTAGCTGTGGCATATAAAGATGGACAGCCCACAAAGGCGCTGGAAGGCTTTTTGAAGAAAAACAATGCCACTGTAGACGATGTTTTTACGAAAAAAGAGGGTAAAAAGGAATATGTATATATTAGGGCTAGAAAAGGTGGTGCCGAGACCAAAGACATATTACCTTCTATATTTATAGAACTCATATCTTCACTAAGATTTCCCAAGATGATGAAGTGGGGAGAAGGAAAATACGAGTTTGGGCGTCCTGTGCGTTGGATTATTGCCCTGTATGGCGATGAAGTGCTACCTATTTCCATGTTTGGTCTTCAGGCTGATAGGTATTCCCGTGGCTTGAGGATATTTGCCGGTGATGTAAAAATAGACAGGGCAGAGGATTATGTTCCCCTACTTGAAGAAGAGGGTATTGTCATACCCAATCCTGAGATTAGAAAGGACATTATTAGGCAAAGTGTCCTAGACAAGGCAAGTAGTATCGGCGGGGTGCCCGAGATAGATGAAGACCTTCTTGACGAGGTTAACTATCTTGTTGAGTATCCTTCTCCGTTTGTTGGCAAAATAGAAGAAGAGTTTCTAAGATTACCTGAGGTTGTTGTAATCACCGTTATGAAGCATCACCAGAGGTATTTCCCTGTTAGAGATAAGGAGGGTAGACTATTGCCTTATTTTATCGGTGTTCGCAACGGTCCCGCTGAAGATATTGAAAATGTTATAAAGGGCAATGAGCGTGTTATTAGGGCTCGTCTTTACGATGCTGTATTTTTCTTTGAAGAAGATAAGAAAAGACCCCTTGGGTCTTGGCGTGATGATACAGCCACTATACCATTCTTTGAGGATATGGGCTCATACCTTGATAAGTCAGAGCGTGTTAAAGCCCTTGTTGATACCGATGTAAGGAAGCAGATAGCACATCTCATGTATGCAGATCTGCCCACCAATATGGTAAGAGAGTTTACAGAACTTCATGGCTATATGGGTAAGGAGTATTACAAAGATGAAGATAGCCATGTTGCCCAAGGTATTTTAGATACAATATTCCCACTTTATGGGGAGATGCCACAGACCGAAGATGGAGCATATGTAGGTCTTATGGATAGACTGGATACACTTGCCGTTGCCGCCATAAAGGGGATCAAAGTTAGAGGTGGTGGAGATATCTTTGGTATTAGAAGGGCAGGTATGGGTATTATTACTCTTCTTGACAGATACTTTCCCCATCTTGTCTGGAAAGATGTGGCTATGAAAGCTGCCCGTCAGGCTATAGGGTTTTTTGGTAAAGGAGACATAGAAGAGGTTTATAAGTACATGACAGATATCGTTTCCGGTAGATTCAGAGGCTACTTTGACGATGTTTCTTATGAAGCATTGGCTGCAGCAAGAGAGGGATGGGAGACGAGACCATTTGGGGCTGTTCATACTATAGCCCGTGTGCTTGATGATATTCTTACTGATGATAAGGCTAAGTTGGAAAAGGTTGCATTCGGTCATAAGCGTATTAAAAATATCCTTAAAGGAGAAGAAGACCTTGACGCAGATATTACACCTGATGGTGAGTGGGAGGAAAGACTGTATACCAAGGCCATTGAGGTTTCTGATACCTTAGGGAGTCTCAATTTCTATAAGTCTGATGATGTAAAAAAGGCTATAGAAGTGCTAATGGATCTTGCCGATATTTTAGACGAGTTCTTTGAAGAGGTCCTTGTCAATCACAAAGATGAGACGATTAGAAAGAGAAGAAAATCGCTTTTGAAACTGACTGGAGATGTATTTGAGACAGTGGCCCGTTTTGATAAACTTGGTTTGTAGGAGCAGTGAAGCATCAAGAGAAGCTTCTGTATCTTATAATTGGTGTTTTTGCATTGTCTGTAATGTTTTGGTATGGCATTAAGTGGGTTGTATTGCCTCCAGATAATGCTACTGTTATTTATAACTGGACTGTAAAAGATACAACAGGACATGTATATACCCGGAGGGAAGACCGCTCCATCCCCAAAATATTGAGTCAAGATATCCCTCCGGGTATTTTTGTTTATACTGCCACTGTTGAGTTGCCATTGCTTACTGGTGAGGGTACAGATTATGCCCTTGTTATATCTCATCCAGCTTTTCAAGCTTTTAGAGTGTATATTGATGGTGTTCTTGTAGGTAGTGTTGGAGATATGGCAAGTGGAAGGAGCAATATATGGAATGGCGTTTTTTACTTTCCTATAGACAGGTCATTTTTAGATAAGGATACTCTTTCTGTTGAGATTAGAGGGTATGCCTTATACATACATGGTTTTGATATAGAACCTTTTATTACATCTATGGAGACTGCACGAAGATATTTCTTTGTCAATCGTCTTTTTACCGATAGGGTTTATAATTGGGCTATCGGTGCCAGTTTAACAGTTGGGTTTAGTTTGCTTGTTCTAATTATGCTTAGCAGGGGGGTATCCAATAAGAAATACCCTTATTTTGCTTTAGCCTCACTATTTGCCGCTATTTTCTATATGGATTATACAGTAATAGATTGTTTGCCTGTGCCATACATTTTATATAAAAAGGTCATTATACTTTCTGCTATGTTGGCTACATACTTTATTCATAATGGGGTGCTTGCCGTTGTCTATGGTAATGAGAAAAAGCCACGGAGTGCTCAGATATTGTCCGCTCTTGTTTGGGTAGCGGCTGTTATAGACTTGATTGTGGGATACGATATGGTGCAATTTAAAAAAATATATGCATATGTAAATCTGATTATCCCCCTTGTTTTTGTTTACGATGCGGTGGTATTGTTTAGTAGGTATTCACAAGCTATTGAAACTGGCCGTGAGATGAGCATTCTTCTGTTTGGTATGGTAGCCAATAGTTTCTTTGTCGTTATTGATATTTACCAGCTTGTGAGAGAGATTTATACCTCGGGCTATACTATACTTATCAGTACTTATGGTCTTATGATTTTTATCCTTGCCATGAATTTTGCCCTTATATACGACTATATTTTGGTATATAGGCGTGCAATGAGGCAAGAGAGAACAGTACGTGAGTTAAAGGATATATCCCAAAAAGATTCTCTTACAGGGGCATATAACAGGAGCTACATGTCGGAGATACTGCCTGCTGTTCATGGAGATGTATGTTTTCTCATGTTGGATATAGATCACTTTAAAAGAGTTAATGATACATATGGCCATACTGTGGGCGATAAAGTTCTTAAGCATATTGTTAGTGTTATCAATATGCAAGTGCGCTCTGGTGATATTGTTATTAGATATGGTGGAGAGGAGTTTCTTATTATCCTATTTGATACAGAGATGGGTATTGGTAAGGTTGTGGCGGAGCGTATTAGACAGGCTGTAGAAAGTAGTATTATTATTGCATCTGGTTATGAAGTACATGTAACGGTGTCAATAGGTGTATGTTGTGGATTTATTGGAGAAGATATAACCAAGGAGGCTATCTGGCAATACATTCATAAAGCCGATGAATATTTGTATATTGCAAAGGAATCGGGAAGGAATAAGGTGGTGGCGGGAGAGTGCCCCACCACCTGATTATGGATATATAATTTTCACCATCTTGGTGCTATCTATCCACTGCACCCTTGCCCCGAATGTTTCCGCTATAAACCTTGCTGGCACGAGGCTTCGCCCTTGTATGACAGGTAACTTTCTGCCCAAATTTACCCCTTTGCCATTTACAATGGCGTATGGCTTGTCAAGATATAGGGTAAGAGTTGTCTCCCCTAGGGAAAGTACAATTTTTCTCTCCATGCCATACCATCCCAGTTCCATATTCATGGCCTCTGCAAGGAATCTTACAGGTATATATGTTGTGCCGTTTACTATGGTAGCTGGTACTTCCAGTAGGTATTTCTTGCTGTTGACATAGCCTTCTTTTTTACCTACACGGAAGGATATGATGGTAGATGAAGGATAGGATACGACACCGCACTTTTCATATGTATTGCCTGCTTTATCGCGGGCATATAGACATATTTCATTGATACCTGTAAACAAGTACATATTAAAGTGATATTTTCCCTCCTTGTCAATATCCGGCTGATAATATGCCTCTCTAAGGTTGCCAGCCTTTACCCTTATGATAAGGGAAGCGCCTGGTTCTGTCATGCCTGTTACCTTAAATGGTGATTTGGATATAACCCCTTTGTCTGGTATGTTCCATATTGTATATGGTGGTGTGGTATCTATAGAGACGGGTATATCTGCAGGTTTAGAGTTATTGCCGAATGTATCTTCTGCGTAAAACTTCATAATAAAGTTTCCATCGCTGGGTAGTGTAATGTCTTTCAGATATGATGTGCCCGGTGTAGCCTTAAATCTAAATATTTCCCTTCCATTTATTTCCGTCCATATGGTGTCAAGGTCTTTATCGGCAGGGGATACGATAAGCATTCTAACAGTTTTCCCTTCAACTCCTACCAATTTTACGATAGGTGAGGCCGGGGAACCTTTGTCTTCAAAATATCCTGTCCATGTGGCATTGTTGTTTTCGGGGTTGATGTCTGTTGTTTTTGTCTTAGCTTTAACGGTGGTCTCTACACTAACAGGTCCTTCTTTCTTGTTTATGATGTCTATGTAAAGGGATGCAGAACTACCAGGTTCAAGTTTTTTGATGTTCCATGTATTACCAGCAACCTCTCCATCGGTCTTGTCAATGACCTTATAGGAGCCTCCGTTTATGGTAAATGTGACTACAATGTTTTCTGCAGGTGTGGTTCCCCTATTGAGGACTACAACGGGTAAGGGATACGATTGGGCTGTGTCAAGCCCATCTTTGTCGTCGGGGAGAATAATGGCAATATCTGATATATTCTTTGGTGCCATGGCTATTGTGCGTTTGATATTTGAAACGATGGATTGCAGGTTTGCCTCAACAAGCATGGGTTTGTTGCCATCATTGGGAATAGCCTGAAATATACCGAAGTATATGCCTGGTTCAATATCGCCCAGTTTCCAAACATTATCCTTCATAGTTCCCTTGCTGAGTATAACTTTTTTTACAGTTCCACCAGAAGGTTTCAATGTAATGCTGAGGTCTTTTTCTGGTGATGGGCCTTTGACGGTGATGATGCCAACAAAGTATATGTTGTCTCCGGGAAGAAAGTAAGGGTTGACAGGATAAAGCTGCAGCTCAGTGTTTGGCTTTCTGCTGACATTGAAGGTAATCATTGTCTCATCGTTATTGTCGTTGCTGTCGCTAAGTGGCGATTCAACCTTTAAAATACCATTGTATTTGCCTTCTGCAAGGGCTGTGATTTGAATAAGACATTTGACTGTTTGACCTTTAATCATGGTGCCTATGTTCCATATATTGCCTGCTATAGCTCCTTGAGAGCACATGGCCCGACCTGTTTGCCTTATCATGCTATCTGTTTGGAAAGAGACCTTTACACCACTTGACTGTCCTCCACGGTTTAAAACGGCTAGTTCCACATATGGAGTTTCTCCCAATGCAAAGCTAATGCTTTTTTTAGGCACGACGGTAACATCTATGTCAGGCTCTTCCTCAACGCCGATATAGACATTTTTCTCCATAACATATTTGTCATTTTCATAGAGTTTCAGCGTAATACCGTG
>JAMORD010000210.1 GCA_027063755.1 bacterium
CAAGCACCTGTTTATAACCACCAGACAGCGTCTGAATGCTTTCATTGCGATAATCGTACATCCCAAACTGCTTCAGTATACGATCGGCCATTTCATACGCCTCTTCATGGGAACAACCCTTAAGCAGATATGACAGCACTACTTCTTCCCATACTGTTGTAGATATAAAACTCCACTCCGGATTTTGCCAAACAAACCCTACATGGGGTTTAATTGTATCTTCATCGTACATACGACCTTCGGCTGGTAAAACACCTGCAAGAGCTTTAGCTAGTGTAGACTTACCTGCTCCATTAGGACCAACAATGGCAACAAACCCCGGCTTATTAAAAGAAAGGGTGATGCCTTTCAGCACCACCCGATCTCCGTATTTTACAGTTAAATTATCAACAACTACTCTACCCATTCTATAATGGCCATCTGAGCACCATCGCCGCGACGAATACGGGTACGAACAACTCTTGTGTATCCACCGTTTCTGCTCTCATATTTAGGAGCAATCTCCCTAACAAGTTTCCAAACGGCCTGTTTATCATAAAGATGTCTCTTAGCTTCTCTAACTTTGTTATACATAAGAGGCTCCTTCTTTATACGAGTAACAACCCTCTCAGCATAGGCCTGCAGAGCCTTTGCCTTGGGATGCGTTGTCTCTATTCTTCCGTATAAAACAAGGGAGTTAAGCAAGCCTCTTAGCAGAGCCTCCCTTTGATTCTTCTTTCTACTTAGCTGTACTTTTTTTACTCTATGCCTCACCTTACTGACCTCCTTTCTCCAGGTAGGCAGTCAGTGCTTCTTCTATCTTTTTCTGTCTTGTAGCACCGATACCACGAACAGTAGATATAGAACCATCATCTACCATGGCCTTTAGTTTGGCTACAGTATCAATGCCGGCAGACTTCAATATCTTCGCAAGAGTATCATCAAGTCCAAGCACATCAATAGATGCGTCCTCTGATACACTCTCGGCACTTACTGCCTCTGCATCTTCTTTAGCTCCAGTGTAAGACTGAATAACTTCAATAATCTTTTGGGCCCTGCTCTGGCCAATACCTTTTATATCTGTTAGCTTACCCTGATTTATCAGCTCAACAAGCTGTCCTATGGTCTCAATACCAGCCTTTCTGAGATTCTTCTCCACTGGAGAGCCCAATTTGAGTACACTTATATCTTCATTAAGCTTATCGTCTTGGGCAACCTCAACCTTTGTCTCGGTAGCTGTCTCAACAAAAAGCTCTTCTCCTCTTTCTTTGAGCCAGCGTTCCAGTGCTTCAATAATAGACTCTTTTCTCTTTGCACCAATATGAGGTATATGGTCAAGGCCACCAGAACGGGTAATGTCTATAAGTTCTTCAATGGTATCAATACCATGCCTCTGTAATATCTCTGCAACAAGGTCAGGCAAACCAAGCTCAGTAAGAGGTGTACGAGACTGAATATGCATCTGAACTTGCTGCTGAGTTTCCTCACTACGCGTATGATACTTTTCCACAGCATCGTCAAGCATATCAAACAATGTCAGTCTATCTCGCATAATGGCCACTGCCTCTTTAAGGGCATCAATGGCCGTAACAGAACGGTCAGTCCAAATCTCCATCACAAGCTGATCGTACTTAGAAGACTTACCCACACGGGCAGGTACAACTTTATATGCAACTCTCTTAACAGGAGAGAAAAAAGCATCAATGAAAATGATGTCTCTTCCGGCGTGCATAAAATTATCGGTAGAAGTAGCATCAATGGTGATATAGTCCCTAATGTGAGCACCACCCGGAGTAATCTCGGCAAAGTGCTCTTTCACTTCTTCATCTGTCATATAACCGCGACCTTTGGCAACAAATATTTCCATCTTTACCTCAATAGGTTCGGTTATCTCAAACAGGTGAAGATCACCATTGATTACCTCTACATCAGCAGAGCGGCTTATATCAGAGGCCCTGACAACAGCAGGGCCTGTCTTAGATATATACAGGGTCTTAAAATCACTATCTTCAAGTTTGACAACAAGGTTTTTCAGATTCATAGTAATCTGAAGACCATCTTCGTATATACCTTCAAGAGATGTGAATTCATGGTAAAACCCACTAAGCTTATACGCTATAGGAGCTGCTCCTTCAATAGAAGAGAGAAGCACTCTTCTTAGCATATTACCTATAGTAATACCATACCCCTCGTTAAGGGGACCTATGCTGATACGAGCATAGTTGTACCCCTTCTCAGGGTCATCATACATCTCTTCTACTTTTAAGTTTATATCAGAAAGCGGTATAAGTTCCATATAAGCACCCCCTCATTAACGGGAGTAAAACTCAATGATCAGCTGTGTATTAACGGGCAGATTAGCTTCCTCTGCTGTAGGAAGTGCTATAACTCTACCCTTACCCTGTTCAAAGTCTACCTCCAGCCAAGAAGGTACACCTATCTTCTTGACCTCTTCCATAACTTTCTTCACATCAGGATTATTGAGCATCTTAGAAGATATGGTAATTTCCTCTCCAACATCAACAAGGAATGATGGAATATTTGTCTTTACACCATTGACCCTAACATGGCCATGGGTAACCATCTGGCGTGCCATTCTTCTTGTTGGGGCAAACCCCATACGATACACAACATTGTCAAGCCTACGTTCAAGAAGCTGAATAAGATAGTCGCCAGTAGCCATCTTTCTCTGACGGCTGGCCTTTTCAAAATAGCGACGCATTTTGGTCTCGGAAATCTGATAAATCCTTTTCAGCTTCTGCTTTTCTCTCAAACGAATAGCATATTCTGTTGGTTTGGTGCGAAGCTTCTTCGGTCTATTTCCAGGTGGGGTGTTAAGCCTACCACATCTACGCCACCTTTTCAGGCCCAGATCAACACCCTCTCTACGAGATAATCTGCATACAGGTCCAGTATATCTCACTATCCATCACCCTCCTTACATCCTGCGTGGCTTTGGTGGTCTGCATCCGTTGTGTGGAATAGGTGTCACATCACGGATACCTTTAATCTCAAGACCAGCACTTTGAATAGCACGAATAGCTGTCTCACGAGCAGATCCAGGACCTTTTACCCAAACTTCAACCTCTTTCATACCATAAACCTGCTGGGCCTTTTTGGCAGCCTGCTCGGCAGCAAGCTGAGCTGCATAAGGTGTACCCTTTCTGGTACCTTTAAAACCTGCTGATCCACCACTCGCCCATGCAAGGGTATTACCCTGAGGGTCTGTAATGGTAATAATTGTATTATTGAAAGTTGCGTGAATATGGACAATACCAAACGGTACCTGCCTTCTTGCACGCTTCTTTGTTGTGCTTCTTCTTCTCCTAGCCACAGATCATCTACCTCCTTTTACTTCTTAGGTGCTTTCTTCTTACCGGCAACTGTCTTTCTCGGACCTTTACGAGTACGAGCATTAGTTCTTGTTCTCTGTCCCCTTACAGGAAGTCCCATCTTATGTCTGAGACCTCTATAGCACTTAATTTCAATCAGACGGCGAATGTTCATGGCAATCTCTCTGCGGAGATCACCTTCTACCACATAGTGTTCCCTTATGTAATTCTCAAGTGTTTCAATCTCTTCATCTGTCAGCTCATTGACCTTCTTCATAGGGTCAATACCTGTAGCTTCCAAAATCTCCTTTGCACGAGCACGGCCAATACCATAAATGTAAGGCAGGGCAAATTTGATTCTCTTATTCCTTGGCAAATCAACACCAACTATACGAGCCACTATCAAACACCTCCTACATTATTTACCCTGACGCTGTTTATGTTTAGGATTCTCACAAATAACATAAACACGTCCTTTTCTTCTCACTATCTGACACTTGTTGCAAATTTTCTTGACAGAAGGTCTTACCTTCATACTCCTCTACCTCCCTTCAATCTAACCAATCCTGTAAGTTATACGGCCTTTCTCCAAGTCATAAGGAGAAATCTCTACTTTGACCCTATCGCCTTCAACAACCCTGATGTAGTTCATTCGCATCTTTCCCGAAAGATAAGCAATAATCGTAATACCATTGTCAAGTTTCACCCTAAAGTGGGCATTAGGCAGGGCCTCCACAACAACGCCTTCCATTTCGAAAAATTCCTTCTTTTTCTCGCCGCTCTGCTGTTTGGGTTTTTTATTCTTCTTTGCCTTTCCCACCTCAGGCCACCCTACCTCTCTCATTGAGTTTTTTCAGCACGCCATCAACCTCCTTAAAAATTAATCTGTCAAAATGCATGTTCACTTTTTGAACATGTCTCATATTTTTTCGCTTTAGGCGCTTCATACCATGCTTAGGCCCAGCAAGATACAAAAAGCGCCCGCAGCGATCAACGACAACATAAAAAGTACCAACATCCTTCCCAGCTATTGATTTGACAACATCACCCACTTTATATCTACTACCTGTCGCACTATGCACTATTATACAACAACCTCCATTTAAATACAATAGCAAATTATACCTAAAACCTATATCTTTGTCATAATCTCATAACCATCTTTTAGTATTGCAATGGTATGTTCAAAATGCGCAGATGGCTTTTTATAAATACTATACACAGTCCAGCCATCATCAGCCACCTTCACTGTGCAATCTTCATATGCAACAACCATAGGTTCAATAGCTATAAATTGACCGGCCTTTAGACGTGGACCCGTTCCCTTTTGTCCATAATTAAAAATTGGTGGTTCCATATGAAGCTTGCGACCGATACCATGACCTGTATAGTCACGAAGCACACAAAATCCGGCCCCTTTTACAGTTTTCTCAACAACTTCTCCTATATCTCCTGTATAAACACCTTCTCTTACAATAGATATAGCTTTATATAGAGCTTTCTCAGTAACATCCATCAATCTTCGTTTTTCCTCAGAAACTTTCCCAACGGGCATGGTAAATGCCATATCGGCATACCAGCCTTTATATGAGAGGCCAATATCTATAGATACAATATCACCAGGAAGTAAAGGCTTATCTCCTGGAATACCGTGAATAACAACTTCATTAACAGAAAAACATATAGTAGCAGGGAAGCCACCATATCCCTTAAAAGCGGGTATGCTATTCCTCTTCTTTATCTCTCTTTCGGCAATCTCATCAAGTTCCCTTCCTGTAACACCAGGAGAAATATGCTCCTTCAAAATTTCTGATACTTCGGCAAGTCTCTTACCTGCCTCTCGCATACCCTTAAGTGCATCTGCTCCTATCACGCTATTGCCTCCTTTAGTCTCTGATAAACCTCTTCAATAGAACCAAGTCCATCAACTGCCACATATATCCCCCTATGCTTATACCAACCTATAACGGGGTCGGCATACTTATGATATTCCTCAAGTCTTCTGCGAACAGTTTCTTCATTGTCATCAGCCCTCTTCTCAAGAGTTGCACCATCATTGGGACATTTACCAGGCTTGTTGCTAACATAACCACAAACAGGACATACATACCTATTGGTTAGACGACGAATAACTTCATCTTCTGGCACGACAATCTCCACGAATTTATAAACCTCATATCCAAACTCTCTGGCAATATCTTCCAGTATCTCGGCTTGTCTAACCGTACGTGGCACCCCATCAAGAAGCAGCTTTTCAGGATATCCCATCTTAGATATCTCATCTTTAACGATTTCCATAACAAGCTCATCTGATACAAGCCCGCCACTTTTCACAATGGCCTCTACCTGTTTACCCAGCGGTGTTCCTTCACGAATGTTTCTACGAAAGACCTCACCTGTGGAAAGCCATGCAAACCCGTCATTTTTCACAAGCAAAGATGCCTGCGTTCCCTTACCAGACCCCGGTGGTCCAAAGAGAATATACATCTTTTTCATATTCTCCACCCCCTGAGGAGATATTTAAGGGCAACCCCAACCCCATATTAGAGGTTGAGGTAACCCTTGAAGTGACGAAGCTGAATATATGCTTCAATTTGTCTATATGTTTCAATAGCCACACCAACAACAATGAGCAGTGATGTACCACCGAAGAAGAACAGTCTTGCTCCCGTAATGCCAGGGAACATATATTTCATAATGATATAAGGTAATACAGCTAAGATACCAAGAAATATAGATGTTGGCAAGGTCAAATTATTAATAACTTTTGCAAGATATTCGGCCGTTGGCTTACCAGGACGAATACCGGGAATATAACCACCATATTTCTGGATATTTTCAGCAATTTCGTCTGGGTTATAAGTAATAGAGTTGTAGAAGTATGTAAAGAATACAACAAGAAGGAACATCACTATGTAGTACCAAAAGCTATTGGCAAAGTGATACCACCCTACAAGTGGACCCCACTGTGGATTTTTCTTGGCATATGCAATAATCTGAAGAATAACCTGCGGAGCATAGAGCATAGACATGGCAAAGATGATAGGAAGAACACCAGCTTGAATAAGCCTAATAGGAAGATATGTAGACTGTCCGCCGTATACCCTTCTACCCCTAACTTGTCTTGCATACTGGATAGGTATTCTTCTTTCTGCCAGGTATGCATAGATGGTTAAGTACATCACGACAATACCACCAATGATGGCAAGGATAATCTTGATCCATGTCTGGACATCACCTGAAGCACCTGTAATGTACTGGTACATACCCACAAAGAAAGAGTTAACAATACCAATGAAAATGACAAGAGATACACCATTACCAATACCGATAGTAGTAAAAACCTCACCAAGCCATATTAGAAGCATACTACCGGCGGTAAGAACAAGTGTTGTTGTAAGAATAGTTAGACCATCTTTATCAATAAACCCTTGGTTTGCAAAGAGTTTGGCAAGCCCCCAACCCTGCAAGAGAGCCAAGGCAATGGCCAACCACCTAACATACCTTTGAAGTTTTTTTCTCCCCTCTTCTCCTTCTTCTTTGGCAAGACGCTCAAGGGATGGTACAACAACAGTCAGCAGTTGCATGATAATGGATGCATTGATGTATGGCAGAACACCCAAGGCAAATATTGCCACATTATTAGTTCTACCACTACCAGAGAAGAAGCTCAGAAGAGTGAAAAGGTCATTAAGACCTCCACCCTTCTGAACAGCCTGTTTTAACACTTCCCATTTAAATCCCGGAATAGGAACAAAAGAGCCTATTCTAAATAGGGCAATAAATATTAATGTGTTAATCATTCTCTTGCGTGTTTCAGGTATCTTCCACGCAGATACAAATGTCTTAAACATTGTCTATCACCTCAACGGTGCCCCCAGCCTTTTCTATTTTCTCTTTGGCAGACTGAGAAATAGCGTGCACTTTGACATGGAACTTCTTTGTCACCTCGCCTCTACCCAGAAGCTTGATACCATCTCTCATCTGCTTGACAATACCTTTCTCCTTGAGAACCTCAGGGGTAATTTCGGCACCGTCTTCAAACCTCTCCTCAAGAAGTTCTACATTGATAACAACATAGTCCTTCTTGAATGGATAGTTTTTAAACCTCCACAGTTTGGGAATTCTCTTATAGAAAGGTGTCTGACCACCTTCAAATCCTCTCTTGTTTACACCTCCGGAACGGGCCTTCTGTCCCTTATGACCTCTACCAGAGGTCTTACCGTGACCGGAGGAAATACCACGGCCTATTCTCTTGCGTTTTCTCACAGCACCTGGTGCTGGAGCAAGCTCGTGAAGTCTCATAATCTTCACCTCCCATTACCTTTCAAGGAGTTCCTTGACATCTTTACCCCTCAGTTTGGCTACCTCATCTGGAGTACGGAGATTCTTAAGAGCATTGATAGTTGCATAGGCAAGGTTGGTAGCATTGGTAGAACCCTGAGCCTTAGAAATAATATCGTGGTATCCGGCAAGCTCCAGTATCATCCGAACAGTTCTACCTGCAATAAGACCGGTACCTCTAACGGCAGGCTTAAGAAGAATACGGGATGTATTCAGCTTACCCTCAACAGTATGGGGTATTGTTGTACCTGCCATAGGCACCTTAATCATATTCTTCTTGGCCTTCTGTATAGCCTTTACAACAGCATCTGGTACCTCAGATGCCTTACCAAGGCCTATACCAACTCTACCCTTGCCATCGCCAACGGCGACAAGCACTCTGAATCTCATACGCTTACCACCGGCAACAACACGGGTAACCCTTTTGATCTCTATTATCTTTTCCTGAAATTCGCTATCCTGTCTTGGTCTTGCCACGCCAGTAGCACCTCCTTAGAACTCAAGTCCGGCTTCTCTTGCAGCTTCTGCAAGAGCATGGACTCGTCCCTGATACTTAAAGCCGCCTCTATCAAAGACAACTTTCTTGATACCTTTCTCAAGAGCACGCTCGGCAATAACCTTGCCAAGATATTTGGCCTGCTCTGTCTTGCTCATACCCTTGATAGCCTCCTGTATAGCCTTCTCATTGGTTGCAGCGGAAACAAGGGTATGGCCTATCTCGTCGTTGATTATCTGCACATACATATGCTTCAGACTCTTATATACAGCCATACGAGGACGCTCTGCGGTACCAAACACCCTCTTGCGAATTCTTCTATGTCTTTTAACTCTCTGCTCTTTTCTATTTACAGGCGTGTACACTACTGTTCACCTCCTATTACTTACCAACGGTCTTACCGGGACGCAGTATCCTGTGTTCGCCCTCGTACCAAATACCTTTACCCTTATATGGGTCAGGTATTCTCCATCTACGGACGTTGGCAGCAAACTGACCAACCTTCTCTTTGTCAATACCCTTAATGATTATCTGGTCGGGGTTTGGTACCTCTATGGTGATACCTTCTGGTGGCTCAATCTCAACATCATGAGACAAGCCAAGACGCATAACAAGTTTCTTCCCTTTCAGATCAGCCCTATAACCCACACCCTTGATAATGAGCTTAACCTGAAAGCCTTGTGAAACACCGATAACCATATTGTTTATAAGGGCCCTCGTTGTACCATGAAGAGCCTTAACCTCTTTTTCATCATTGGGTCTCTCCACGATAACCTGGCCATCTTCAACCTTAATTATCATTCTTGGGTCAAATTTTCTCTGCAGTGTCCCCTTGGGCCCCTTAACGATCACTGTGTTATCAGGCTGAACAGTAACCTCTACACCCTTAGGTATAATCACTGGCTTTTTACCTATGCGAGACATTCGCTATCCCCCCTTAGACCACATATGCGATGATTTCGCCGCCAACACCAAGTTCTCTTGCCTCTTTGTCAGACAGGACACCTTTGCTGGTTGTGAGGATAGCAATACCAAGGCCGTTCATAACCTTGGGTATGTTGTCCTTGTCAACATACAGGCGGCGACCAGGCTTGGATATTCTCTTAACATCGTTGATAAGACGCTCCTTGTTAGGACCATACTTCATAAATACTCTGATGTACTTCTTACCATCTACCTCATACTCTTCGTAATCATTTATGAATCCCTCATCTTTAAGAACACGAAGCACATTCATCTTATATTTGGAATGAGGGATACCCTCTACCTTCTCGTGATATCTCATGCTTGCATTTTTTAGTCTTATAAGAAGATCTCCAATAGGATCTGTCAACATCGCCATCACCTCACCAAGATGCTTTCTTTAGTCCAGGGATAAGACCCTGATGGGCCATTTTTCTCAGACAAATACGGCAAAGCCCAAAGTCACGATATACAGAGCGAGGACGACCACAAATACGGCATCTTGTATATTTTCTAACCTTAAATTTCGGTTCCTTTTGTGCTTTTACTATCAAAGCCTTTCTTGCCACACTCATCAACCTCCTTATTTCTTCTTAAATGGCACACCAAGTGCCTCAAGCAGAGCGTATGCCTCCTCATCGGTCTTCGCAGTTGTAACAATAGTAATATCCATACCTCTCTGCTTGTCTGCCAGCTCGTAAGGAATCTCTGGCCACACGAGCTGCTCTTTCAAACCAAAGTTGTAGTTACCTCTTCCATCAAAGCCACGAGGATTAAGACCTTTAAAGTCTCTCACCCTTGGAAGGGCTGTATTGATGAGTCTATCAAGGAAGTCCCACATATTACCTTTTCTGAGTGTGACCATAACACCAACAGGCATACCCTTACGAATCTTGAAGCCGTGAATAGACTTCCTTGCACGGGTTACCATTGGTTTCTGCTTGGTAATAAGCTCAATTTCCTTAACATTCTTCTCAACGGCAGCAGAACCGAATGCACTCTTTTTACCGCCACCTCCGGAGGCTTTCTCCATAACAACCTCCTGGCCTATACCTCTGTTCACAACGATCTTAACGATCTTGGGAACTTCCATAACATTCTTATATCCAAACTTCTTCATCAGGTAAGGTACGACTTCTTCCTCGTACTTCCTGTGAAGGTCATTGTATATCTTCTTTTCAAACGCCACGGTTATCTACCTCCCATTACTTATCAATGATGGCGCCACACTTCTTGCAAACGCGAACTTTCTTACGTTTGCCGTTCTTTTCAATAAACTTATAGCCAACACGGGTGGGTTTTCCACAGCTGGGGCATATGAGCATAACTTTAGAAACATAAATTGGTGCCTCAAATTCCATAAAGCCACCCTGTGGATTTTTCTGGGTAGGTCTCATTGCCCTCTTAACAATGTTGACACCCTGCACAACAACCTTGTTTTCTTTTGGTATAGCTCTAAGGACGGTGCCGACCTTTCCCTTATCTTTGCCGGAAATAACCTTTACCTTATCTCCTGTCTTGATCTTCATCTTTTACACCTCCTTAGATAACCTCTGGAGCAAGGGATACGATTCTTGCAAAGCCCTTCTTCCTTAACTCTCTGGCAACAGGGCCAAAGACACGGGTTCCCTTGACTTGGAAGTCGTTGGTAACGACAACAGCTGCATTGTCATCAAATCTCACATAAGAGCCATCTTCACGGCGAACTTCCTTAGCGGTTCTTACAATAACAGCCTTGACAACATCTCCTACCTCATACTGAGAGTTAGGTATGACAGCCTTAACAGAACCAACCACAATATCACCAACGGTACCCCAAATCTTGACATTGGGGTTTAGTGAATCACTTTGAAGATTACCTATAACTCTGATAACTTGTATTTCCTTAACACCTGAGTTGTCTGCTATCTTCAGACGGGAATAGGGTCTAACCATTACTCATCCCCTCCCTCTTCTGTTGTGCCTTCAATAATCTCTTCAACTTCCTTCTCCACAAGTTCTTCCTCTGCAGATACATCTTTACCCTGCTCTTTCAGATGCTCACGGGCAAGTGCAAGAGCAGAACGCTCAACAACGGTAATTAGCCTCCATCTTTTTAGTTTGCTTATAGGCTTAGACTCCTCAATAAGAACCTTATCACCAACATGAGAGATATTGTTCTCATCGTGCACATAAAATTTGCTACGACGCTTAATAACCTTCTTATATAGAGGGTGAGGAACCCTTCTCTCAACAACAACAACTCTTGTCTTATCCATCTTATCGGACACAACTGTGCCAACAAAACGCTTACGCGCCATATTTCTCACCCCTTTCACGCTCTCCAAGAACCGTGAGAACACGGGCTATATCCTTCTTTACCTGCTTGATTCTTGAGGTATTCTTCAGCTTACCCATCGCATGTTGGAAACGGAGGTTAAACAGTTCCTCCCTAAGATCCCTGAGGGTAGCCTGAAGCTCTTCATTTGTCATTTCTCTAAGTTCACTCGCCTTCATGACTTACACCCCCATTTCCTCGTCACGCTTGATAAGACGGACCTCAAAGGGTATCTTATAGCTAACGAGCCTTGCTATCTCTTTTGCTGTCTCCTCATCTACACCGGAGAACTCAAAGAGAACCTTACCAGGCTTAATGTGTGCAATCCACTTCTCAGGGTCACCTTTACCTCCACCCATACGAACCTCAAGTGGCTTTTTAGTCCATGGGTGGTGAGGGAATACCCTAATCCAAATCTTTGCACCTTTCTTCAAGGCACGAACCATGGTAACACGAGCAGACTCTATGGTCTGAGCAGAAAGATAACCTCTACCAACAGCCTGTATACCATAATCACCAAAAGCGACAAAATTTCCTCTTGTTGCTACTCCCTTTATGCTGGGGAGGTGGGTTTTTCTCCATTTCACTCTCTTAGGCATTAACATATCAACCACGCCTCCTTCCTCTTCTACGAGAAGATATTTCCATACCCCTTGGAGGCAGAAGCTCCTTAAAGTCTGTTACATCACCTTTGTAAATCCATACATGGACACCGATAACACCATACTTTGTTACTGCCTCGGCAAATCCATAGTCAATATCAGAACGTAGTGTAGATAGGGGCATGCGGCCGTCAAGGAACCACTCGTCACGGGCAATCTCCGCACCATTCAGACGACCGGCAACAAGCACTTTTACACCCTTTGCCCCAGAGCGCATCGCCTTATACATGGCCTGCTTCATGGCACGCTTATAAGACACACGACGCTCAATCTGCTTGGCTATCCTCTGGGCTGCCAGCTGGGCATCAAGATCGGGTTCTTTTATCTCGCGTATCGACACATTAAGTTCTTTATATTTACCACCGGTGAGTTTCTGGAGTCCCTCTCTAATCTTATTAACCTCAGCACCTTTCTTACCAATAAGCACACCGGGGAAAGCTGTATAAACAAATATGTTCATTTTATTACCTACACGCTCTATCTCAACACCAGAGATATCTGCGTGATCGTAGTTCTCCTTAAAGAACTTTCTTATCTTAAAGTCCTCTTCAATAAGATCAGGATACTTATAATGTGGTACCATCCAACGGCTTCTCCAGCCTTTCAGGATTCCTAGTCTAAATCCGAACGGATGTGTTTTCTGTCCCAATTTTCACACCTCCCGATTAGGCCTGCTCTGCCTTTTTCTGGCGTCTGAGGAATTTTTCATACTCCTCATCGGTCATCTCACGCACCTCAACGGTAATATGGCTGAGCCTGCGTTTCATAATATCAGCACGACCAAAAGCCCTTGGCTTTAGTCTCTTCAGTCTTGGTCCCTCATCAACATATGCCCTGTGGACAATCAGTCTATCTCTATCCATATCATGGTTATTAACAGCATTAGACATGGCAGAGTAAAGAACCTTATATATAAGTCTTGCTGCCTTCTTAGGCGTATACTTCATTATGGCAAGAGCCTCATCAACCTGCTTGCCCCTTATCAGGGCGATGACAGGGCGAGCCTTTTTCGGAGAAATTCTCAGATATTTGGCTGTAGCCTTAGCCACTTTGTATTCCATCCCCGATCACCTCACCTTAAAGATGTCTTACGCTCGCTCTTATCACCATGACCACGATAGGTCCTGGTTGGAGCAAACTCGCCCAGCTTATGTCCCACCATCTGTGGTGTGATATACACTGGAATATGCATTCTACCATTATACACGGCAATTGTAAAGCCTACCATCTCTTCTGTGATGGTGCTGCGACGAGACCATGTCTTGATAACCTTTTTCTCTCCTGTCTCTTTCATCTTGCGTATCTTTTTCAGGAGTTTGGGATCTGTATACTTACCTCTCTTATAGTGTACGCCTCTGATCCACTCTATCTTAGCCACCTTATCATCACCCCTTTACTTCCTCTTCCTGCGCTTAATAATAAACTTGTCAGAAGGTCTACGTCCACGACGAGTCTTCCAACCAAGTGTCTTCCAACCCCATGGAGACAGTGGTGCTGGGTGACCGATAGGTGCCTTACCCTTACCACCACCATGTGGGTGATCAACGGCATTCATAGCACTACCACGGACATGTGGTCTACGACCAAGCCATCTGGAACGACCGGCCTTACCCAAAGAAATGTTCTCATTGTCGGGATTGGAAACTCTACCTATGGTTGCCTTGCACTTAAGATTGATCTTTCTTATTTCACCAGAAGGCAACTTGATAATGGCATATTTACCTGTATCATCTTTACCCATATACTGAGCCCATGTACCGGCAGCACGCACAAGCTGTGCTCCTCTACCGGGATACAGCTCAATATTGTGGATAACAGTACCAACAGGAATATCCTTGAGCTGAAGAGCATTACCAACCTTGATTGGTGCCTCAGGACCAGACATTACAGTATCGCCAACCTTGAGGCCCTCAGGGGCAATGATATATCTCTTCTCACCATCTGCATAGTGAAGCAGTGCAATAAATGCAGTTCTATTTGGATCGTATTCAATAGCGGCTACCTTTGCAGGAATACCGTCTTTATCTCTCTTAAAGTCAATAATACGATATTTTCTCTTATGGCCTCCTCCACGGAAGCGAACGGTTACCTTACCCTGATTATTACGACCACCAGTAGACTTCTTTGTAACGACCAAGGACTTCTCAGGTTCTGTCTTTGTAATCTCGGAGAAGTCCAGAACTGTCATGTGGCGACGACCTGGTGTTGTTGGCTTAAACTTCTTTATACCCATGACCGTTCACCTACCTTCCTTCCATGATGTCAATACGCTGACCTGGTGCAAGCTGAACAATGGCTTTCTTTCTTGTACCAGTATATGTCCACCAAGGACCTCTTCTCTTTACTTTACCCTTCATATTCATTGTGTTAACCCACAATACCTTTACTCCAAATATCTCCTCTACAGCCTTCTTTATCATGGGCTTATTGGCCTTAGGATGCACCCAGAAAGTGTACTTTCCCTCTTCCATAAGCCTCATTGTCTTCTCTGTAATGTGAGGAGCGAGTATTATCTGATGTGCCTCAAGCTTCATTTGCCCCACACCTCCTGAACCTTTTCCCAAGCCTCACGGGAAAAGACAATATTGCTGTTCTTAAGAATCCAGTAAGGATGCAAGCTGCTGAAGTTTACTACATCGGCCCTTGCAAGGTTGCGTGCAGAAAGGGCAACATTCTTCTGGTCATTGCAAAGCACAAACAGTGTGCTCTGGGTCTCTGCATCTATACCAAACTTACCAAGAATCTCTTTCATCTTCTTGGTCTTAGGACCCTCTGCAAATGCATCGCCAAAGTCTACAACCTTAATAGCATCTCTGCGAAGAGCATCTCTAATAGCAGACCTCATAGCCTCTTTTCTCATCTTCTTGGGCATATCCTCTGCCCAGCTTCTTGGCTTTGGACCGAATACTACAGCACCTTTATACCAAATAGGGCTCCTTCTATAACCATGACGGGCCCTACCGGTGTGTTTCTGTGGCCATGGTTTACGCTTAGAACCCTGAACCTCACCCTGCTTCAGGGTAGAAGCACGACCACGACGCTTACCGGCAAGATATCTCTTAACAGCCTGCCAGAGCAGTTTACCACGAACGGGGCCTTCTGCCAACTTCTCAGCTACGGCAGATGTGCCAATTTCTGTTCCGTCGTATTTATATACTTTCAATTCCACCCTTCATCACCTCTCCTGTGGTCCTGTTCCATATGCAAGTCTAATCTCAAGAAGACCGCCTACGGGACCTGGCACACTTCCCTTAACAAGGAGCAGGTCCTGCTCGGGAATAATCTTTACTACTTCAAGTCTCTTTACCATCCTTCTTTCATTACCATAGTGACCGGGCATTCTCTTACCAGGCTTAACCTCAGCAGGGAAAGATCCCGCAGAGATAGCACCTACTCTTCTGTGCCATCCACGGGCACCGTGAGATTTGGGACCTCCTGAGAAGTTCCATCTCTTCATAGCACCGGCAAAACCTCTACCCTTGGTCTTTCCGGCAATATCTACTTCGTCACCCTCTTTAAACACATCGGTAACTTTGATAACCTTTCCTACCTCACCAAACTGCTGAGTAATACCAGGATATCTAAACTCTCTCATGTGTCTCAGAGGTGGTGTGCCGGCCTTCTTGAATATGCCAAGCAGTGGCTTATTGAGAACCTTCTGGGCTCTCTTCTCATCTATCTCCTCAAAACCGACCTTAATGGCCTCGTAGCCATCTCTCTCAGGAGTCTTAACATCTACAACATATACAGGACCGGCTTTGATAACGGTAACAGGAACAACTGTTCCATCTTCTTTAAAGATCTGTGTCATTCCCAGTTTCTTTCCAAGTATTCCTATACCCTTCACTTCGCATCACCTCACAGTTTAAGGTGGACATCTACGCCAACGGGAAGCTCAAGATTAGCCAACTTCTCAATTGTTTCCTGTGTTGGGTTAAGAATGTCTATCAGTCTCTTGTGAATACGAATCTCAAAGTGCTCACGGGAGTCTTTATCAATGTGAGGAGACCTCAGAACACAGTATACACGCCTATCAGTAGGCAGAGGTATCGGACCAGATACCTCTGCCCCTGTGCTCCTGGCGGCCTCCACTATCTTCTGTGCTGACTGGTCAAGTATTCTGCTGTCGTAGGACTTCAGTTTGACCCTTATTCTCTGAACCGCCATGGTTATCCCTCCCTAAATTACTCTATGATCTCGGTGACAACACCTGCACCTACTGTGCGGCCACCTTCACGAATTGCGAATCTGCTGCCCTCTTCAAGGGCTATCGGGTAGATAAGCTCTACTTCAAGCTCCAG
>JAMORD010000211.1 GCA_027063755.1 bacterium
GTTGTGACGATAATATCAGCATCTTTGCCCTCTTTAAGGGAGCCTGTTCTATGGTCTATCCCCAATATCTTGGCAGCATTAATGGTGATTGCCTTGATGGCTTCCTCTTCAGGGAGACCAGCTGCAACAGAATAGATTGCCATTGTGGGAAGATGCTGAATGGGGATAACGGGATGATCTGTCATCAATGCAAAAAGTATGCCCCTTTTGGCAATTTCCCTTGGTGTTTCAAATGATGCATTGACAACTTCGGGTTTAAATCTATCTGTCATATATGGTCCCAGTATTACACCGATGACAACACCATCTTCATAGGCCTTTTTGATGTAGTCGGCAATGATATGTCCGTCCATAACATGATCAAGGGTAATTTTGATATTAAATTCCCTTGCTATGCGAATGGCACGGGATATGTCATCGGCCCTGTGGGAATGTACTTTCAGGGGGATTTCTCTTTTTAGAACAGGAATCAGTGCCTCCCACTTACCATTCCATTCAGGCATCTTGGAAGGATCATCCCCTGCGGCTTCTTTTTTCTTCATATATTCCAGTGTTTTCTGGAATGCTTCCCTCATGAGATACGCTTCTGCCATTCTTGTGTATGGCATGGTATTTCTTGGTCTGTACACCATCTTGGGGTTTTCACCGAAAGCAGCTTTCATAGCTACAGGATCTTTTACAATCATGTCATCTACGACATCCCTTTTTAGTGTTTTTAGTGCCACAAATGTTCCACCTATAACATTTGCAGATCCAGGACCTGTTGCGACTGTTGTAATACCTGCTTTTCTTGCATCGTCAAAGCCCATCTCTCTGGGGTTAATACCGTCTACACCACGCATTTGTGGGGTAATAGGATCGGACATTTCATTGACATCGTCACCTCTATCTCCTATAACCTCTTCATAGATTCCTATGTGATCATGTGCATCAATGATACCGGGCCATGCGTGGAGTCCATTGGCATTAATAGTAAACTCGGCATCCTCAATAATATTTTCTTTCATCATGGCAATTTTGCCATCTTTAATGAGAATGTCACCTTTAAAATCTTCTCCCTCAACAGGGTGAATCATTGCTCCTTTGATTAGTATCGTTTTCATAAAAACACCTCCCTATAGTATGGATATTTTTGTTATTATCTCACTGTAGTCTTTTAAAGTGTCAAATATGCTTTCTTCCGTGCATTCTGCATCAGAGGAGTTCCACTTATATATATTCTTATATCCTGCCAATACCATAGACTTGAGAGAAGGGGCATTTGATGATATGCCTATTGTTCTAATAAACACACCTGGTGGTGGAATATAGGAAAAAGCCAGTGGTGATGGAGGTATAAATGTCATTGATGATGAAACAAGAATACTGTCAAAGATGTGTAAAAATCCACTAATGGATAGAAGTTCTCTAATATATTTTTCAGCCTCACAGTCCATACCTACATATGCACCAATAACAATATTTTTTTCTCTTTTTAGCTTTTCAAGGGCAGATAAGAAGGCGTAATCTATTATTGGTGGGTGTTCAAGAAGTGTTTCAAACCATAGGGGATAGAGGGTGTGTATCTCGCTGGAAGGTATGTCTAAGAAGGCTAATACAGCTGTGAGCTGATACTCTGGCGAAGGAACCTTAAAGTGTCTTTTATATCGTCTGATAACTTCATGCAGATAGTTTATAGCCTTTTCTGCTCTGTTGGTATTTATACCATATATTCTTGATAAAATTCGGCTTCTTTCAAGTTTTCTTAGCTGACGAGTTTCTTCTTTGTCATGCCAAACGGTACCGAGTAAGTCTACAAGTAGGAAGGTATCAAAGCCCAATATGGTCAGCCACCCCTTGCATGGCTTTGAGGGTTATATCTACAAAGGTTTCAAGATCTACTCCAAAGCTTTCACATGTTTTGATTAAGTCGCGGTTGGCTCCTGCGGCAAATCGTTTTTCTTTGAAGCGTTTCATAACGCTTTCTGTTTTAAGGTCTTTAATTTTCTTACTTGGTAGCACAAGTGTAGAAGCCACAATGAGGCCTGTTAAGGGATCAACAGCTCTTAACACTTGGCCCATAAGACTCTTGGGTTCAACACCATGGGCATCATTGTGCGTGTATATGGCCCAATATATTTCTTCATCGTCTATGCCAAGCTCATCTCTAACGATTTCAGCTCCCCTAATGGAGTGGATGTTGATATCGTCGGTTTCTCCGAGGTCTATGTCGTGAAGGAGACCTGCTATTTCCCATCTATCTGGGTCTTTGCCGAAATACTCTGCCCAAGCTCTCATGGCTGCTGCCGTGGCAATCATGTGTTTAACAAGATTTTTCTTGGGAACTCGTTTTTTTACTTCCTTAAGTGCTTCATCGTATGAAAGCATATTTATCACCTCTTCCACATTTTATCATTTTTGTGATACCCTATATATCCTGAAGCAAAAATCTCAGGCTTTGCTACAATTATACTGACCGATACGAGTTGAGAGGTGATAATGGTGGGAAATACATCGCTTCGTAGAAAGATTTGGGAGACCTTTATTGGGTACCTTTTCCTTTCCCCAGTTATTATTATTAAAACTTTATTTACCTTTGCTCCGTTTATCTTTGTTATATACATGAGTTTTTTCGCATTTGATTCTGTACACATGACACAGCCCAGTACATGGAAACCTGTTGGGCTGAGAAATTATGTGTACTTTCTTGTACCAGCCTCATCAAGGGTTGAGACAGGCCAGTTAAATGTCACTGCCACATGGGAGGGTAAAACCATTACCGTTAACGGAAAGATCGGTAGTAAGGATGTTGTCGGTACACTAACTTCATCTGTGCCTGCTGGTGAGAAGATAACCCTTACTTTTACTGGTTCTGTTTCTTCTGATCCCCAAAACTTTGGCACGATGAGTGTTTTTATCAGATCAAACAACGACAATCTACCAGATACAAATATTTCAGGAACCTTGAATGTTGGTAAGAGAGAATATATATTAAATAATAGCAGCATTGAAGATAATTATATTGCACTTGCCGGCAAATATGGAGAAGATATAGGATTTGACCTTGCCGGTGTTGTAAATGCCGATAGGCCGGCTATAGGTGGTGTTCATGTTAGCTCTGGAGCAGAGCTGTTTTATAAATCACTGTGGTTTACTGTGAAATATGTGCTTTTTGAAGTTCCTATACTGCTTATTGTGGCTTTGTTTGTGGCCATATTGCTGTGGGGTAAATTAAAATACCTTGACCTCTACAGAACGGGTATTTTCTTCTCATATGTGACCCCTGCTGTTGCTACGGCTATGATGTGGAAGGCTATGTTCTACAAAGATGGTTTCTTTAACCATGTGCTCCAGTCCATGCATCTGCCTGTACCGGGTATTGAGACGGCAGCGGGTCATGTTACCATGGCATGGTATCAAGTGATGCCATGGGCATTCTGGACACTAATTATTTACAGTGTGTGGAAAGGGCTTGGTTTCAATTCTCTTGTGTTCTTGGCAGGTCTCATCAATATACCTGAAGAACTTATGGAAGCAGCCCGTGTAGATGGTGCCAATGAGTGGCAGGTATTTAAGAGTATTGTGCTACCGCTTTTGTCCCCAACGATTTTCTTCCTAACAATGATTAATCTTATTGGTGCTTTTAAGATATTCTCACCTATATTGGTGTTAACCGGTGGTGGTCCTAACAATGAAACAACGTCTATGGTTTATCTTGTGTACCAGCTGGGTTTCCAAGATTTTGACTTCGGTAAGGCTGCTTCAGTTTCGGTTGTTCTATTTGTTATAATCTTCGCCGTATCGCTCCTTCAGAAATACCTTGGCGATAAAATTGTCTTCTACGCAGGAGAAAAGAGGTGATTGGCTGTGAAAGGTACATTCAAGTGGTTAAGATATCTTCTCCTAACGATAGTGCTCGTAATAAGTCTGTTTCCATTTTATTGGCTTGTTATGGTATCATTTCAGGCCAATCCTGAGGAAGAACTTAAGCTGATTCCCGATACAGGTGTTTATGTAGTGGAGACATATGATGAGAATGGTAACCTTCTGCACCGTTTTAGTTATCCCAAAGAAAAGCTATCTGAAATACCAGATTATTTCAAGAATAATGATGGTAAAGTTGTTTATGTAAAGCGTGATGATGATGGTAATGTGAAGCTTGTTAAGGCTTATCCTTCTTGGGATAAAGTGCCTGCTCGTTTCAAAGATGAGGCAGTTCTTGTAAGGGTAAAGAAAGAGTCTGTATATCTTGGTAACTACAAAGATGCATGGAGCCAAGTGAAGAAGTGTTATACTGACCCCAGAGAACTGAAATCTTTAGAACCTTTGCTTCATAAGACATGGATGGATAGAGCCTTTAATGGGCTTTACAATGTAACGGTAAAGGCTATCAATGCTGTGTTTGGCACACATATCAATCCCTACTGTATTACATGGGGTAGATACTTTTACAATGCTTTGATACTCGCAATATTCCAGACAGTGGCTGTAGTTCTTGTTTCATTACTTGGAGGATATGCATTTGCCGAGCTTCATTTTCCTGGTAGAGATGTTATCTTTATGCTGCTTGTGGGTACGATGATGATTCCCGGTCAGGTGCTTCTTGTCCCGAATTACACCATTATTAGCAAGCTTGGATGGATGGATTCTTATATGGCGCTAACTATTCCTTGGATTGTTAGCATATTTGGTATATTTCTTATGAGACAGTTTTTCTTATCCCTTCCAAAAGATTATTGGGATGCTGTCAGAGTAGATGGTGGTAATCGTTTCCATTATCTGTTTTTGGTGGCCTTGCCTATGGCCAAATCATTTGTCGCAACAATAGCACTTCAGAGTTTTATTGGTGCATGGAATGCATTCTTGTGGCCATTCATTATGACTAGTCACAATGAATTTATTAGACCTATTGAAGTGGCCCTTGCGACATTTATGGGTGAGCAAACACAGCTTGGACCGCTGGCTGCAGCATCTGTTATAGCCATTGTACCTGTTGTTATCATGTTCTTCTTTGCCCAGAAACAACTTATTGAAGGTGTTATGAAAGGTGGTCTTAAAGGGTAATAATATAGATGGAATTGTTGTATCCTTTAAGTACCACCTAATATAAAAAGGAGGTGTACCGTATGAAGAAATTTATTACTCTTTTGCTGGCAGTAGCCATGGTTCTTACTATGGGTATTGTTGCTCCTACATTTTCTACCCATAAAGCCAATGCTGCCAGTGTAGTAAAGATTGTTCTTCCTACAAAACCTGCGGCAGATGGAAAGTATTACATGGAAGTTAATGGTGAGAAGAAGGTTCTTGATGCACCACCATTTATCTACAATGGTAGAACACTTGTTTCTGCCCGTTGGATTACATCTGCATTTGGTGCAAATGTATCCTGGGATGATAAGACAAGAACTGCCGTATTTGAGATGGATGTTGAAGGTGAGACCATCTCTATCACTGTTCAGGACAAAGGCGATCAGTGGGTGAAGACCGCTCTTGGCGATGCCAAGGTCTTTTCCAACAATGTATTTGTAAAGAATACATTTGTTTCTGATCAGCCCGTTTCTGTTGTTCTTGATGTTCCTGCAATGAACCCCAAGACAATTGGCCGTATCTATATTCCTCTGAGATTTGTATCTGAGACATTTGGTGCTGCTGTTACATGGGATGCTCAGACAAAATCTGTTGTTATAGAGTGGAATAAAGATAGCATTATCAATCCTGTTGAGGTAACATTCTGGCATGCTATGAGGGCCAAGCTCGGTGATGCCCTCAATGAACTCATTGATGAGTTCAATATTACACATCCATATATTCTTATTAAGCCTATTGCACAGCCAAACTATGGAACACTGTCTCAGAAACTTCTTGCAGCTATTTCCGACGGCAAGCCACCTGTTATGGCACAGGCATATGAAAACTGGGTAGACCAGTATCTTAAGGGCGATATTCTTGAAGAGATGGGGAAATATATAGACGGTAAGGTTTCTGGTGTAGACCCACTGTATAAGGGTGATAGAGAGGATATCTTCCCCATTTTCTGGAAAGATACATATCTGAATGGTAAGCAGTATATGATGCCATTCAACAAGTCTCTAAGGGTTCTCTATGTTAATGCTGATGAGCTTGAGAAACTTGGTGTAGAGGCTCCAAAGACATGGGAGCAGCTTGCTGATATTTCTAAGCAGGTTACAGAAAAATACAATGGCCAGAAGAAAGGTATTGCCGTTTATGTCGGTGCAGAGCTGTGGTATTCCATGGTGCATGCATTTGGCGGTAAGGTTATGGACGATAGCCTTTCCAAGTCTATGTATCCTAAGTATCCACAGGCCTGGGAGAAGTCATTTGGTTTCTTCAAGGACCTTATTGACCAGGGTTACGCCTACATTGCTCCACCAAACTACGGTGACCAGAAAGAGTTTGGTAAGGGTAATACTATTTTCTATATCGGAACCACAGCAGGTATCACATATGTTGATAAGGCTGTTGGTGGCAAGTTCCACTATGATGTCTATCCACTACCCGGTGGAGCTATGACTGTTGAAGGTACCAACCTTGTTATGTTTAAGGGTTCTGAGATTACACCTGAGCAGCAGAAGGCAGCCTGGACATTTATCAGATGGTTGGCATCTCCAATTCCTCAGGCCAAGTGGTCTATGGCCACAGGTTACTTCCCAGTTAGAAAGTCTTCTTGGGAACTTGATATCTATAAGGAGTATCTCAAAGATAATGCTTGGAGAAATAGATTCCTACCTGTCTTTGAGGGTAAGGTTAAAGATTATCAGCTACTTATTACTCCTGCAAGCAGTGCATGGGGTAAGGCAAGAAGAGATGTTAGTAACCTTGCCTCTCAGGTTCTGAAAGGTGAGATTTCTCCTTCTGATGCTGCACAGACACTCCATAACAAGCTTCAGCAGTATATCCAGGAGGAAAATCAGTAGTTTGTTTATGCGCATTTGACTCAAAGGGGGGGCATTGCTCCCCCTTTTTTCTTTTGGTACAATACAAGGGCTATGAAAAAGTTGTGGACTTACACAGTACTATTAATAGGGGTATTTTTTATTGTCTTAGGCTTTTCTTCTTCCCATTTGTGGTATTCATTGCCACGATCGAAAAATACAGAAGCTTTTGTTGTATATTCTAAAGGTAGACCTCCTTATGATATTGTCATTATTTCTTCTATGTTTGATAGAGCACTTTCATATAGAGCGTATGCTTACAAATTTCAGGATAAGAATGTAGCGCTTGTAGAGTTTAAGCAGCCAATTAAAACGGCCTCAACAGTTGATTACTATGTTCAGCAAATTGCCTCTTTGGGGGCTACTAATACTGTGTACATAGGTCAGGCCTTTGCAGGTGAAATTGCTTCTCATTTAAAGAAATCTATTGTTGTCTCGCCTACTACATTTACTATGACATCTACTGTTGTTGTTGGTACATCTGATTTTGATGGTTCCCGCATGATAGCAAGAGACATGGAAAGAAAAGGTGCTCATGTTGTGTGGACAAAGGCTACCCATGTAACAGTACCATATGCTGATGGCATATGTAGGGCTTTTGGTAGAGAAGCATGTTCTGATCTGTCGGGGCTATTTTTCAAGATTGTTATGGCTATGGTAGGTATGGCTTTTCTGTTCTGGTGGCTGTATATGTCTGTAGGTAGTAAACTTGAACCTTCATATGATGTACCTACTGTTCGCGTATGGCTTTTATTGCTTTTGCCTCTGGCTGGGTTTGTTATACCCTTTGTTTTTAAGTTTTTTAGATTGCCAATTCTTGGTATTGAAGAAATACTGCCTCTTGCAGGTTTTGCCTTGCTTGTGGGAATATTGGCTGGTGGAAAATACCATTTTACCGACTTTGGTATGGGACTCTTATTAGCGCTTATTGTATATGTGGTGTTTATGAAACCTATGTACTATATGGGAATTATTCCTTATATAACTCTCAATAAGCTTGCAGTTATACCTGTTATTGCTCTATTGGTTTCTCCGTATACAGTAGCACTTGAACGATGGAGATATCATTTTAGTAGCACACCATTTGCGGGATTATGGCTTCCTTTTGTATACCTTCTCCTGTGGTTTCCTTTTCTATTATCGGCATTTTTTTATACGAATCTTCCTTTTTATCACATTTTCTTTTACAGCTACAAATTTCTTTGGATATCTATTTTTATAGGGTTTGTATCATTACCATTCTTTAAAAAACACCCAGATTATGTAGGTCTTATGAATGCCTATCTGTGGGCTATCTATACGGTATTATTACTTGTAGAAATTACTTAGATTAACTGTGAATATATTCTTTGGGTGCCTTGGCGATAGTGGTAAGCAGCTTCTCCATATTTTCTTTCCATGAGATAGATATACGCATATGGCCTGTCATCCATGATGGTTGTGCAAATACTCTAACAAGTATACCGTTTTCTTCTAAGAAATATGAAAGTTTATCTGGTTGTGCAACCCGAAGGAGTAAGAAGTTTGCCTCTGATGGGTATACGACAATATCCATCTCAAGTAGCTTGTCTCTTGTATCGTCCCTTATATTTTCAATTTCCTCCCATACTCTTTCGTAGTCTTCTATATTCATCAGGGCTTCAAGGGCAGCCATCTGAGCTATAGGAGTAATATCTATATCACGGCGTATTTTCCGCAATACCTCAATATTATCTGCATGAGATATTACAGCTCCTATACGAAGCGATGCCAGTCCAAATGTCTGAGAGAACGAACGGAGAATAATAAGGTTAGGATAGTGTTCTATAAGATCGGCTGCACCAATAAATGATGTATCGGCAAAAGATACATATGTTTCGTCAATAATCAATGGCACAGAGTCGGGAATGGTGTCTAAAATATCCCATATTCGCTCTACTGGCAGATATTGACCTGTTGGATTATGAGGATTGGTTAGATATATGCCGTGGGCATCGTAAAGGTCAAAGGCTTCTAAAATTTCTTCAATTTCCAGTGAGTAAATAGGAGATGGTCTTACAGGAATAGGATCTATACCATTTATCTTCATTGTCTGATATGCGTGTCCGTATGTGGGTATTCTGTATACCATGCGAAAGTCTTTATAAGTGAATGTTCTTAGCACGCTGTCAAGGGCTGGACTGGAACCGGGGAATAAGAGAATGTTGTCTGGTTTTACTCCTATTGTATCGGCAAATACTTCTACCAGTCGTGTCATTTCACCATGGGGAAATAAATTGAGTTTGGGATTTTCGGCCCATATCTTAACCACTTCTTCAACCTTTGGGTGAACATAAGGTAGCTCATTCATATGTAGCCTGATCATATTTTCTGTGTGTGGTTTGCTGTGATTTTTAAGAAACGGATCTTCTTGAATCTCGATGATGTGTGGATTAACCCATAACCCTTTACTCATCGTCTTTTACCTCCAGCCTCTTGACTTTGTACCACGGTACATTCCCCCTATTTTTTATTATGTCCCATAAAGCCAGTGGAATAACAATGTACACATAGTGTAAGAATATTGTAGTCCATAAACCTTCTATAATAGCTTTACCTAACGGCATATCCCTTTCTAAGTTTAGGCTGGCTATAGATAAACCGTATATGGCAAGAATGACAGGTACATATGTTACGAGAAATATCCACGATATGTGAGAGAAAATCGTTGAAATAAGCACAGGTAGTACAGCTATAATGATGCCAAAAAATATTAATAGCGATAATGCCATTTTGTCTCCCCATATAACACTACTTATGGATTCTATTATTCCCCCCGCAAACCAGCGTATTTGTTGTTTAATAAAGTCTGACCAAGTGTAGGGGAGCTGAATAATTGTTTGGGGATAGTCTTTAAACCACAATCGTTTATGCATGAGGTAAAGTTTCGTAACGAGAGAAAAGTCATCAACGAGCGTATAAGGGTCCCAGCCTCCTATTGCCCTAATAGCTTTCTTTTTGAAGAAAAAACCATTACCTATTAGAAATGAACGACCGATAAGGCCTCCATGTGTTACAAGTTGAGACCACGCAAACATGTTATCTTGCATATGAGTAAGTATATTTTGATTTCTATTGAGACCTATATAACCTGAAAGTAAAACATCAACGAATGGAGAAGATATGTAAGGTAAATGGCTTTCTATATAGTTCTCAGGCAGTATTGTGTCTGCATCTATAACAAGGGCTATATCTCCAGTCATGTAGTCAAGGGCTTCGTTGAGCGATTGTGGTTTGCGGGGAACTCCTTTTTTCCTGTATACCTTTAGTTTCGGTATTTCTTCCATTAGAGATATGAGCAGTTCATATGTTCCATCAGTAGAGTGATCATCTATCACGATAATCTCTATGTTTTTATGGGTTTGCTTAAGTAGCTTGCGAATGGTTGTTTCAATAACCTCTATTTCGTTGTAAACAGGAATTATGACGCTAACAAGAATGTCTTTGTTGTAGGGTTCAGCCAGTTGTTCCAAACGATAATTTCTATACATATAGTGCAAAAATCCAACCAAGGCCGATACAACAACAATGAGCAAATAAACGACAGTCAGCCCAATTATCGTATTAATAGATGCAATATCCACAATGCTCCCCCTTGTTTATACTGGTTCGTATGAGATATTATGGGCATTTTTAATGCATTCAGGTAAGAAATACCAATTGTTATCGGCTTTTACCTGCTCTATCTTACCATTTTGAATAATATCTCTAATGATAAGGTCTCTAATGGATATACTGCTACTATAGGTTATCCCTCTATCTCTGGCTACTCTAAATCCAATATATCCGCCAGAACCACCGGCACGGTATGAGTTAACAGCTACCTTATACTCTTTGTCTGGTATAAGATCTGCCGATACCCTCTTACCAAAGGGGCTTGACAGGTCTATAGTGTAGTGAAATCCCCTATAGATATCAAAGTTATAGAAGGCCACAAGTGGATTTCTTATTAAAGTGGCCTCATTGTCTTTACACTGGAAATCTTTAAAATATTCTGCTGACTTTTCCAACATATCCAGTATTTCTTTCCCTGTCATAGAGATAACATATAGGAGATTTTCATACGGATATATGCGATAAATGTCTTTGATCTTTATAGGGCCTTTCTCCATTACAAATGGTTCTTTGCCCATGAAAGATTGCACACTGATGTCGGCTCCTGAATACTTTTCCATAATATATAGCAGATACTCCATACCATTACTGTCTTTGGTTGGGGTAAACTCCATATCATCTTCAAGGGTGCCAATTTCTTGGTTCATATATCTTACGGTAAATTTGTGTAGTTCTTCTATGAACTGTGGTGTTTCTGTGATTTGCGATGGCACAAGTTTAATATCAGTAATATCAAATGTGTCTTTATCAATGTTTACCGATACATGCATAAGGCCTTCTGCGTAGGGTGGTGGGGCTACTACCCATGTGTCGCCTATTTTTTGTGGTTCTTTTCTTTCGTGGGTGTGTCCGTGGAATATTAGAGGAAACTCACCTGGGAATGTCTGGAGTATTTCGTAAAGGGCATTTTCAAATGGTAAATGCCTTGTTTTTTTACCTGTTATAGGGTCTTTTTCAAAGCCCATGTGGGCAAGTAATATAACATGGTCAAAGTCTTCTTCCAATGTGGGAAGCCATCTTTTTATTGTCTGCACGGAGTCTTCAAATGTATACGGTTTGATATTGTCAGGATGTTCAAACCATGGCACGGCTGGTGTTGTAATGGCAAGAAATGCTATTTTGACATCACCAACATACACAGGTAGGAATGGTATAAATGCCTCTTTGTCTTTTCTAAGCACATTGGCCGCAAGATATGCAAACTTACTGTGTCTAAATATGCTGTCTACAAATGCATATCCGTAGTTAAAATCATGATTGCCTACTACAACACCATCGTAGCCTAGCATCTCAAAGACAGTCTTCATAGGATGGCTTTCCGGACGGTACATGTATGTTGATATGTGTGATATGGGGCTACCTTGAAACGAATCACCAATGTCTATCAAAGTCGTATATCCGCTGTTTCTTACATCCTCAATGTAGTTTTTTAGACCCCACAGTCCTCTTGGTTTTCTTTCATCGGCAATATAGTCATATGCGTGTATATTACCATGTACATCTGTTGTGGCAAGAATATTAAGGTGCAATGTTATCCCCTCCTGAGTTTCAGAATGGTTAACATTTCAATATGCCATGTTCTAGGGAACATGTCAATAGGTATTATTGTCTCTATCTCGTAGTATTCGGATAGTAGGGTAATATCTCTAAACATCGCCGGTGGATGGCAAGAGATGTAAGCTATCTGCCTGGGCTTGTACTGAATAATCTTTTCTATGATTTCCTCTGAGATACCCGAGCGGGGAGGGTCAAGTACCAGTGTTTCTGTTCCCGGTAGTACATCATCGGCAACCTCTTCGGCCTTGTTAGGGTATACGGTGATAGGAATCTTATTATTTTTACCATTGATTTTCATAGCCCTTGCCGATTCGCGGTTTGCCTCTACACCTATTCTAAAGCCGTGATACTGGGTCAGTGGTAGCAGTAATGCACCAACACCTGCGTAAAGGTCTACGATCTTTTCTGATGGTTCAAGGTGTGTCTTTAATATGTTAATGATATGATTCAGCCCTTCATTGTTGACTTGGAAAAATGCCCTTGGTGGTATAGTAATCTGCAGTCCATCAACTGTCTCCGTCAGACGGGAATGTCCCCATGAGTTCCATATCTTTCCGTGAAGTATTTCCCTGTTGTTTTTGTTAATCATAGTGACAAGTCCTGCCCATTTGCCGCGAGGGGGAAGTTTCTTGATGACAAAGCTTTCAGGTTCATACATAACGATTATCATGAGCACCTTCCCACCGTGTTGTCTCATAACAACGGCTCTTGTTGTCTGGGGAAACTGTTCTACCTCATAGAGTATTTCTGAAAATGCCTTGGGGCCTAAAACACAGTCAAGGGTCGGTACCAGTGTTCGTTTACCTCTTGACCAAAAGCCCAACTTTCCACGGTAAAAGTGCCATGTGATACGATTTCTGTATCTTACAGGCACTGTTGGTCTAATATCCTCTACAGGTACGCCTCCCAAGCCACTACGGGATAACATGTCCTCTATCATATGCTCTTTAATGGACAGCTCGTCTTCATACGATACACTTCTAAAACGGCATCCACCGCATTGTGGAAATACAGGGCAATCTGGTGTTTTTCGCATGGGAGAAGGTTCGTTTATCTCAAGGAGTACACCAAAATTGGTACCTTTTTTACGCTGAACTATCTCATATGTGATCTTATCTCCGGGAAGCACATCGTCATCTATCAGAACAACACCCTCTTCGGGGTCTCTAATAAGCCCATATCCACCGTATACGATTTTTTCTACCTCTGCTATCTTCATAACTAATCCCTCCCATCTTATCTCTTATTCTATAATAAAGGGAAGGGAAAGGTGGACTGGATATGAAGTATGCAAAGTATATTTGGACACTTTTGATAATAGGTCTCATTATTAATGGATTCTTCATGTTTTCTGTTTCTTCTCAGGACAGTGGTATTGTATGGGTTTATCAATCACCTCAGAAATATAGGGATTTATACCTGAGGGAAGCGGCTGTTTGTGGCGATATAGCCATTGTTTCCCCTATGTCTGTTTCGTCTACTGGTGAGTTTTACCCATTTACGCAGGCGATAGATGTGCAAACTGGGAGTGTGGTATGGACTGCCAGCGTAGGTGGGCATGTTATGTGTACCCGTGATGGTATATATCTTCTTGATGATTTTCAGCATGTAGTGAGGTATCTGTCTATATGGGGACATGTGCAGCGGGAAAGGTATGTACCTGTAGCTCGCGGTCGCTTCATGGCAGAAACTAACTATGGTATTGCCGTTTTACAGTCTGATGGTACGGTGCTTCTCATGGGAGCAGGGCTTACAGGAGGTGCTTCTATTACGACATTGTATCCTCCCACTATTGGTTCTATGCTTGTATCTGATGGGCAGATGCTATTTTGGAAAACAATAGTAGATGACCACTATGCCATTGTGGGCTTTGATATTCTTCATGCTAATGTAGTATGGGTAAAGCAGATTAATATCCATAAGTCTTATATGGTGCCATACGATAAATATCTCTTTGTTAGTGGGTTTGAAAAACTCTATGTGATAGACAAGATGAGCGGTAATATTCTACGCTCTTATGATGTGGCATATTATGAACCATATATTGTGGCTTCAGATGGCAAACTGCTTATCCCTCGTAAAGATTGGCTTGATGTGTTTGATAAAGACAATGGACTACTCGTTAGGGTTTATAAAGACAGCGACATGGTGTTTTCTGCCTATTCTATAGCAGGCAGTCGTGTTATCAATGTAGATAGCGATGCCGGTAAGGCCTATGCCTGCACCATAACATCAGATTTGCAGTGCACAGGCCGTAAGGTATGGACTTTTTTAGAGAATATGATTATGGGTGATAAGGTTTATGGTACAGGCTTGAACTTTGTTGTGCCTGTAAAAGATGGTTGGCTTGTGTTTCTGACCTATCGTACTGTACCCACAAGGTATATTAACGGCTATGAGGTTATCTTCTTAGAAGATAAAGGGGTGTCTCCCACGAATGAGTGGGAGACACCCTTTGGTGGTCCTGATGGTAATGGCATGCCATAGATTATGATTTTTTCTTAGCTATAAACTCCGGCACAACTTTACCATCTTCTGTAAGCACAAGCTTGGAGAAATATGCTTTATGTTTGCCTCTACTGTATAACCTTACAGGTTTTGCTGTCTGTCCGTTTTCTAAAAGTTCTTTCATAATGTCATCTGTAATTTTTCCACCGTATGTGTTTTCTTCTACTACAAATGTGCATGTAGGAGGATTTTCAAGGGCACCTATACATGCATATCCCCTGTCAGTCTTGACGACATCTTTGCCACACAGTGGACATTTACCTATAACTTCACCTGATATGGCCGAGTGTTTAGGAATCTCTTTTTCTCCTGTACTTTGTAGTGCAAATTCTGGCACAACTTTACCATCTTCTGTTAGTACAAGGTGGGCCCTATAACTTCTCCGTTTGCCACGACTATATAACCTGACAGGTTTGGAAGTTTTTCCATCTTTTAGTAGCTCACGGGCCATGTCTGGTGTGATTGTTCCGCCATATGTGTTTTTATAGATTTTAAAAGTACATGTTGGTGGGTCTTTTAGCGCATTTTCGCAGAAATATCCTTTAGATTTCACTATGACATTGCCTCCACATAGTGGACATTTACCAACAACGGCATCTCTTTCTGTGGCTTCTGTAAGGTTTTCTCTAATCTTGTCAAAGTCTTTACCTCTAATGGTTTCTATAATATGCCTTGTAAGGTCCACCACCTCGTTTATAAATTCTTCTTTTTTCTTCTTGCCCTCTTCAATAAGCCTTAGTCTATGTTCCCATTCACCAGTCAGTAGCGGTTCTGTCAGTGTTTTTAACCCCACACTTCTTAGGGTATCTATAAGTTCTATACCTTTTCTTGTGGCTTTAAGTGCTTTGCCAACCCTTTCTACATAGCCCCTTTGAATGAGTGTTTCAATGATGGCGGCGCGGGTTGCGGGGGTGCCGAGTCCTTTGCCTTTCATGGCATCTTTCAATTCTTCATCTTCAATGTCTCTACCGGCTGTTTCCATGAGTTTGATAAGTGTTCCGTCGGTATAACGGGCCGGTGGTTTTGTCTCTTTTTCCCTAAGTTCTATATTCCTAACATTCAGTATTTCGCCTTCAGTGACAATTGGAGTGCTTTCCAGCCGTTGCATATACGCCTCATAACTACTGACTTTTTCTCCTTCTTCATCTTCACTGAAAGAACTCTTTATGGAGAAAACATCGTAAGGATATATGCGGAGGTATCCTCTGTTTGTCAGTATGCTCAGAGATGCTTTGAAGGGTTCACCTGCTATATCTATAGCTACATTTTGAGTGGTATACTCTGCTGGTGGATAAAAAGAGGCAAAGAATCTGCGTGATACCAGTTCATACGCTTTTTTCAATGCATCTTTCATGTTGAGATGGGGTTTTTTGCCTGTTGGCACTATTGCATAGTGATCTGAGACTTTACTATCGTCAAACAGCGATGGGCGGTATTTAGCCGATATTCTACTTGTATCAAGTTCCGGAAATACATCGGATAGGGCCTTGGCTATTTTCCCTACCTCTTTTTTCATAGCACTGGGTAAATGGTCAGAATCTGTTCTTGGATATGTGATAAGTCCCATTTCGTATAAGTTTTGCAGGTAAGCAAGCGATGTCTTAGCTGTCCAGCCAAATAGGGCCGATGCCGTTCTTTGGAATGTTGCCAATCTGAATGGTAGAGGTGGTTGTTTTTTTCTCTTAGATGACTTAACCGACTGTGCAATACCTGTATCTGCCGAATCTACTTTTTC
>JAMORD010000212.1 GCA_027063755.1 bacterium
TCCCCTAGAAATGGCTATTAATCAGAGGGAAACGGAAAATTACTTGCTTTTTCCCTGTTCATTTAGAGAAACACAAGAAAATGGAAAGTGGATCAAGTATGGTGAGAAGTTGGTTGAGTTGGACGGGTTTAAATTTAACAAAGAATTGCTTATCTTATAAGGAGGGTAGAATCGTGAAAAAAACTGTTATCGTCACCGGTGGTGCAGGGTATATTGGGAGTACTCTCGTTAGACTTCTACTTGATAGGGGTTATAGTGTTAAAGTTGTAGATAGGTTTTTCTTTGGAAAGGAATCACTTGCCGATGTTTGGGATCAGATTGAACCTATAAAGACTGATATTCGTGATGTTCGCCAAGAGGTTTTTGAGGGTGTGTATGCTGTTATGGACTTGGCAGCCCTTTCCAATGATCCTGCAGGAGAGCTTGATCCTCAGAAAACTTTAGATATCAATTATTTGGGAAGAGTTAGAGTTGCTCATCTTGCTAAGAGAGCTGGGGTTAAGAGATATGTTTTGGCGTCTTCTTGTAGTGTATATGGTTTCCAAGATGGATGGCTTGATGAAACATCACCTGTGAATCCATTGACAACATATGCTGAGGCTAATATCCTTGCCGAGAGGGGAGTTTTGCCTCTTGCAGATGAAAGTTTTGTTGTAACAGCTCTTAGACAGGCTACAGTTTTTGGGTATTCTTATCGTATGAGGTTTGATCTTGTGGTTAATGACATGACAGGCTCTCTTTTTACAAAGGGAAAAGTGGTTATGATATCTGACGGTGAGCCTTGGAGACCGTTTGTCCATGTTAAAGATACGGCGAGGGCTTTCATTGAAGTTATTGAAGCAGATGCTAAAAAAGTCAATGGTGAGGTTTTTAATGTAGGAGATAATAGTTTGAACATTCAGATAAAAGATGTCGCTAAAGCTGTTGGTAGGGTGTTGGGAAGGGAAGGTGATATAGAAATAGGAGGAGTTCCAGATCACCGTAGCTATAAAGTAAAATTTGACAAGATAAATCGTGTGCTTGGTTATAAGACACAATATTCTCTGGAAGATGGCATTATGGATGTATGGAACGCTTTGAAGGAAGGAAAAACTTCGTATGATGATCCCAAGGTAAGAACAGTAAATTGGTATAGATATCTTCTTGAGTCAAAGAAACTTGTAGATGAAGTGGCATACAGAGGTGAGATATTGTGAAATTTCAATTTCAATCTACACAGTTTCCGGGGCTACTTGTTATAGATATTCCGGTATATAGTGACCATAGAGGATGGCTTACCAAGATATTTGAAGCAACTCCATGGAAAGAGTATATACCTTTAGATTTTAAGGAATCGTATGTATCGTTTTCCCGTCCTCGCGTGTTTAGAGGGCTACATTTTCAGAATCCTCCGCAGGGTAAGCTAATTGTTCCTATAGAGGGTGAGTTTGTGGATTTTGCTATAGATTTGAGAAAAAATAGCCCTACATTCGGGAAAGTTCATGGCATTAAACTGACAAGGGGAAGGGCTATATATGTACCACGAGGTATGGCTCATGGAATGCTTGCACTTACCGAAGTTTTGTATGTTGCATACCAAACAGAGGAATATATTCCAGGGGGAGAGGGAGGAGTTAATTGGAAGAGTGTAGAATCATTTGTGCGTGATTATATTGATGAGCTACCAATTATCTCTGACAAAGATGCAAATCTTCCACCTTTATCAGAAGTGTTGCAGTCGTCTGCTTTTGATATAGGGATGTATCCTTATTGAGGTGATAAATATGAAAATATTGATAACAGGTGCCAATGGTTTTATCGGTAGTTTTGTTGTTGAAAAGGCACTGGGCAGAGGATGGGAAGTTTTGGGAGTTGTTAGGAAAGACTCTGACTTGTGGAGATTGCAGGAGATAGGATTTTCAGAGGTAAGGGCTATCAATAGGTATTCTGAGATATTGGAAGTAATGTGTGATTATAAACCTGATGCTGTTATTCACTTGGCTGCATATGTGAAAAAGCATCATGTTTTTGATGATGCATATATTTTGTCTGACTCTATAGTGTCTTATACCACGGTTGTATTGGATGCAATGAGAGAATGCGGTGTTAATAAACTTGTATATGCTGGAACATCATTTGAATATGGTAGAGATAAAGAACTCCATGCTATATCTGATTCTCTGAGACCATATGATCTATATGCTGCATTAAAAGTAGCTGCCGAGGATGTGATTCGCTATTATGTTGATACCTATAGTTTAGATGCAGTAGTTATTAGACCTTTTTTTGTCTTTGGATATAGGGACAATCCTAATAAGTTGATACCTTATATGGTGAGAAAAGCATTGAAAGGTGAAGAAGTTGATTTAACTGGTGGAGAACAGGAACTTGACTACATATATGTTAAGGATGTGGCAGATATATTTTTAAATGCAGCAATTGCCGATCTTAGAGGCTTTTGGGTATTTAATGCTGGTAGGGGGGAAACGATTACTTTGAGGGATATGGGTAGAATTCTTGAAGAAATTATTGGAAAAACATTACCCTTCCGCTGGGGAAAAAGACCATACGGAGATAAAGAGATTATGTATTTGAAAGCAGATATTACCGCAGCTGTTAACTATTTGAAGTGGAGACCGTCTTTTGATGTTAGAAGTGGATTGGAAGAAGTTGTTGCATACTATAGAGACAATTTGTAGGGGGCGATTATCGTGAAAGTCTTTATCACTGGTGTGTCCGGTTATATAGGAACAGTGCTTGCCCAGATGCTACTTGCCGAAGGGCATGAGGTAGTGGGCATAGATAAGCTTATTCATGGTA
>JAMORD010000213.1 GCA_027063755.1 bacterium
CAAACTACAACGGGAAGGACATGGGAATACCTGTAATCTACAAGAGCAGAACCTATGTGCCAGTAAGGTTTATAGCAGAAATATTTGGAGCAGAGGTAGGTTGGGACGGAGGAGAGAGGAAAGTGGTGATAACCTTTACGCAGATAGTAGAAGAGTAAGGCGAAATATTTATTAAGTGTGAGTATGTGAATTATAGATAAACTTGATATAATCTGTATTGATTACATCATAGTGCCGATAAGATTTATAGCCGAGATATTTGGAGCGAAAGTAGACTGGGACGAAGAGACACAAAGTTTAAAAATAAAAATAAAAATGTAGTGTAAGGGGTACACTTCCACTTTGGGAGCACCGGTATTTGGTGCTCCTTTTTATCTTTTGAAGTGTAAATAGTATGATGCAATTTTATGAGAAATTGTATTATATAATCTCATGATACAAACACTTTTACAAGGTGGTGAAGAGCTTTGCGAAAGTTTGGTATTTGGGCAACTGTATTATCCATTATTATTAGTATTTTCGTTTTTTCCCCCGTTTACTCATCTTCCCCTGCTGTGCTTTTTGACAATGCCCATCTTCAGACAGCCGGTAATGCCGACTGGACAATTAGCGGGGGTTATTCTGACTTTGCCGATGCTGTTAGGAATTTAGGTTACACTGTAGATCAGTTTGGGACAGATGATCCCCGTGATGCTTCTTCAGACAGTGATCCAGATATTACTTATGATAAGCTATCTGGCTATGCACTCTATATTGTTCCTGAGCCCAACGATCCTTTTACCCCATCAGAACAGCAGGCGATACTCCAGTATATTGAAAATGGTGGAACAGTGTTTTTTATAGCAGATCATGCAGGTGCTGATAGAAACAATAATGGATATGATGCGGTAAAGATATTCAATCAGTTTGTTGCAACTCTTGGATTCAAATTCAATGAAGATTGGCGTTCGGAGACGCCTGTAGGTGGTACTTATGATGCTCCATTTTTAAATGGTGTATCGGAAATTGGTGCATGGGGTGCTGGGGGAATAGATATCTTGTCAGATAATGTCAAAGTAGCTATTACCTATCAAGATGGCACGCCATTTGTGGTGTATGGTACATATGGAAAAGGTTCTTTTGTAGCTATAGCTGATTCATCTCCGTTTGATGATGGTACTGGTTCATCAGATGATAGGTTGTATGATGGTTGGAACACTTATGATGATGCACAGTTTGCAATAAATGTTGTGGAATATTTGGTAGACTTTTCAAATTCTAATTCTTCAGGAGGAAATTCTACAAAGATTCTTCTTGTTGACGATGATGCCGGGGCCAGTTATGAAGGTTATTACGAAGATGCCCTTGATAGCATCAATGTTCAATATGATGAAATAACAGTAAGATATGGCAAAGCTCTTTCTGGTGTGGATCTGATGGATTATGATTTAGTAATATGGATCACCGGGCAGGATTATAAGTATACATTGTTGCCATCTGATAGGTCTCAAATAGAGAATTATATAAGTGCTGGTGGTAAAGTAGCCCTATTTGGGCCAGAAATAGGATATGCCTCTTATAGATATGGATGGGAAAGTTGGCTAGGTGATGTTTTCGGAGCAGATTATGTTAAAGGTGTGAAGGGAACATCTTTTAGTGTGTACGGTGATTATGTGTTTGACAGACTTACCGCGTACGTCAATGCAAAATATACTTGGACAAATACTTTTAAACCTATGTCGGGATATTACATAGACATAGATGATAAATATGGGAAAGGATTTGAAATTACCGGTGATAATACTTTGCTATTTGGATTTGGCCTTGAACAGATAACTTCTTATAGTGATAGAGAAGAAATTATCAGTGATGTTATTGGCTATTTGCTGGGAGAATAATCTTTTTAAACAATAGGGGGCACGCTATAAGTGCCCCCATGCTTATATAAGATAGCATGTTTTTAATCTTCCCCTGCTACAACTTTTACATCGCCAGGTTCGGCGCTGACAATTTTGGCATCTGGTAGGTCGGAAAAGCTATTGAGTTTTTTATCAGCCTTGATATATAATCTGCCCTCAACATAATATGTATCTGCTTCTTTGCCTGTAATTTTCTTGGCTATTTCTTTATCCTCATCTCCTATAGGCACACGAAGTATGAGAATGAGCGTATCGTTGTCAAAGTCATAGTCGACTTTCACAACATCGTCCATGGTCTTGTTTTCATCATATGGATAAGGCTCTTTATGAATGTTCTTAAGGTCTTCTGGTTCTTCTCCTAAATCGTCAAAGGTTTTACCTTTGTAGTCTTTATATGCATTTGCAGTAACCTTTAATGCCCGTTTCATCCAATCTTTGGTCTTGTCTAATTTGGCAGACGATGTGCTTCCACAACCGATAAACACCGAAATGATAAGTGAGAGTACAATAATGGCGGCAAATGTTTTTTTCATAATGCATACCTCCTTAAATAGATTTTGCGCATATATATTTTATACTACCGAAAAAATATATGATGCTGCTGATAGGGTTTAATAGTGTAAGAATGAGGCTGGGGTGTATAATAAATAAAGTTCAAGATACAGGTTGTTGGTACACATGGGGGCTCTTATAGAGGTAGAGAATCTAAAAAAGGTTTATAAAGATGCTATTGCTGTAGATGGGATTTCTTTTGAAATATATCCCGGTGAAGTGCTTGCATTTCTGGGGCCTAATGGAGCAGGTAAAACGACGACGGTGGAGATACTGCTGGGTATTAGGAAAAAGACAGCAGGCAGACTTATATACTTTGGCAAGGAAATCAACAGGCCCAGG
>JAMORD010000214.1 GCA_027063755.1 bacterium
GGACAACAGGGATATCCCTTCTGAGAAACTCCCTAAACTCAGGGTTTATTGGAGATATAGCAGTACTAACAACTCCAAGATCTATACTACCATCAACATGAGATGGACTGTGACCTGTGTATATTTTTACACCCACACTTTCAAGAAAAGAGCGTGTATAAAATTCCCCCCTGATATCAGAACCACTCACTTCATGTCCCATCTGGGCAAGGGCATAGGCAAGAGCACTCATGCCTATGCCCCCTATACCTATAAAGTGTATATGCAGTTTTTTCTCTATAGGAAATCTCACTTCTTTTCTCTCTCCTTTGGCTTAAGTTTGATAACAGGAAGAACACCATAGAAACCAAAATCTTTATGAATACGACGACGAAGGAATGTAATGTAATTATCGGCAACCTCATCGTGATTGACAAACATAACAATAATAGGAGGTCTAATGCTTGGTTGTGTGGTGTAGTAAACCTTAAACGGCTTATTAATCTTCGTTGGCGGTGTGTAGTAGTCGGTAAACTCCTCTATATATCTGTTGAGTTCAGATGTTGGTATACGCATAGAATGGGACTCGGCTACATTCCATATTTCATCAATGATGCGGTCTACATTCCAACCTTCCTTGGCAGATATACCTATGATAGGGATATTAATGCCCTTGAGGTAAGGTCTTTCACCTATGATTTCTCTCTTAATCTCCCTAAATTTCTTATTGGCATCTGATGGTTTCTCCACAATTTCATCAAGCTTATTGAGAAGCAGTATATAACCTTTTCCCCTATCAAGCATGTCACCTGCAATCTCGGCATCTTTATGGGTAAAACCTTCGGTGGCGTCAACTACATGAAGGATAATATTGGCATTTTTAATAGCCCTATCAGAGCGGGTATGGGCATAGTATTCCAGTTTATCTAGTTTGTTTCTTCTCCTACGCAAACCAGCTGTATCTACGAAATAGATAGTGCCATGGGGGGTTTCTAAGATATCGTCAACGGCATCTCTTGTTGTACCGGGAATATCGCTAACAACAGCTCTTTCTCTACCAAGCAAAGCATTTAAAAGTGTAGACTTACCCACATTGGGTCTGCCAACAATACCAACTTTAGGATACAGATCATCATATGACTCAGCCCCTTCAGGCTCTTCGGGAAACCTACTAACAACTTTATCAAGCAAATCTCCTGTACGAGTACCATGTATAGAAGATATACCTATAACATCTTCAAATCCAAGAGAATAAAACTCATACTGAGAATCTTCTCCCGCTTTGTCTATCTTATTGACAACAACAATAACCTTATCAGCATAAGGTCTTAACAGTTCTGCTATACGCTCATCTACAGCTGTGATACCATCTTCACCATCTACCATAAAGAGAATAACATCGGCATCTTCCGCTTCAGATACGGCTTTCTTATATACAGCATCAAGCAAAGGATCCTCTACATCGGCAACAATACCGCCTGTATCTACAAGGTCAAATGATATTCCATTCCACTCTGTAATATCTCGTATAGCATCACGGGTTACTCCTGGTGTCTCATCAACAATGGCCCTTCTCTTACCAATAAGCCTATTAAACAATGTTGACTTCCCAACATTAGGTCGTCCTATAATTACTACCTTTGGCATCACTACCACTCCTTATCTCATCAACTGTGAGAAATAAACTTGACTTCTTCCTCAAGTGTTATTCCAAATTTATCTTTGACTACTTCTTTTACATGGGATACAACGGCAAGCACATCGGATGCAGTAGCATTTCCAAGATTTACAATGAAATTGGCATGCTTGGTGGAAACCTGTGCATCACCTACTCTATATCCTTTCAGTCCGGCCTGGTCAATAAGGTAGCCAGCTGCAGTTTCTTCTGGATTCTTAAAGAAACTACCGGCACATGGCATATCTATAGGTTGATGCTCTCTTCTCCAAGCCATATGTTCACGGACAAACCCCAAGATATCCTGCGCTTTTTTATCAAATACCTTCAACCATGCCCTAACGATATAACCATCAATGGGCAACTTGCAGTGCCTATATCCCCACTGGAGTTCTTTGTTAGATATAAGGTATAGGCCACCGTCTTTCCCTAAAACTTCAATTTTTTCCACGAAATCACAAATACCCTTTGTTGAAGTACCGGCATTCATGACAATAGCACCACCAACAGTGCCTGGAACACCGACAAGAAACTCAAATCCCCCTAAGTCCCAAGAGGCAAGCTTATGAATAAGAGCCGGCAGATAATCACCGGCAAATACCTCCACAATACCATTTTCATATCTAAAATCTGTTGGCGGTGTTTTCGTAATAACAACGCCACCGTTCCAATCTTTATCATCAATGAGAACATTAGATGCTCCACCGAGTATATAAAAAGGAACATCATGAGAGACAAATAATCTTATTGCTTCAATGAATTGAGTTCTGTTTTCTGCTTTAATAATATACTTAGCCTTTCCACCTATCTTAAAAGTTGAATACTTGGCAAGATTTCCCCACATTTCTATATTTAAATTGTCATGCTCAGCCAAAGCAATATCTTCGGCCAGCTGTGTATCTACTTTCACACCTGCTCCCTCCCACCTATAAAATTGAGCAAATCATCATAATCCATAATCTTTAATTTGCTCTCGCCCAAGTTTTCCTCACTGAATAAAGCATCGTATATTGTATCAAATGTTAGGTCATCTATACGATACACAGGAAATCCACTATATATCGCATTAAAATACTGATGATCACCAGCAACACCACGAAGGGGCACAACTATAGCCCTTTTACCCAACGAC
>JAMORD010000215.1 GCA_027063755.1 bacterium
CTTTATATAAATCTGCATGAGTTTCTATGAAAGGAGGCATGTTTTATGTTCTTGAGCTTGTTTGAGAGTTTGTTTGACGGCATTGAGAAGATGTTTGGTGATGTCTATGTTGCACATGGTTATGTCTACGAAGACAGGGTTGTTCTTCACGCCATTGTTTCAGATGGTGGTCATATAGACTGGCTTACGGCCACCATGGGAAAAGACTATGTGGATACATATGACTTGGTGCCGCTGAATGCCCATGGATATCTTCACGCTAACACACTGGAAGATGTTGAAGATGCTATTGAGAGAGGCTTTTCAGAGGTTGTAGAGAGTTACATTGACAAAATGCTCAAGGGAGAATTTCCTGAAAAGCACCCTATTCGCGATGCCGTGGATATCGCATACTTTGTTGCCACTGCAGAGGGTACTTTTATCCAGTGGACTGTAGATGGTCAGATGGTAGATGTTAGCTTCCCACATTCAGAAGGTAGAAAGGAGGATGGTATTATGGGAGATGCTTTAGAGTACATGTCTACCGTGTTTCAGTTTATTCGTGAGAGATTGCCCCAGTCTTTGCCACTATCTGTGTATATAGATGGGGATACACTTCATGTCAATGTTTTAACCGGTCGCTTTGAAGATAGCATTGAGCTGGCAGATATCATTATGAACGAGAAGGGTATGCATATGAAGTTTGTGCCTGTATCTGACGATGGTGAGATTGGCGAGCATACCAATTTGTTTGATGCTGTAGATGTAGCAGTGCAGAAAAGGGCTATAGCACTGATGAATGAGTATGTCGGCCTTGTTGACAATGTTGAAGATAGTTTAGATAAGCTGGTGGATATGATTGATTTTGTATGTGCCTTTATTTCACCTATTGAGGTTGTTACTGTATGGAGAACACCAGATGGCCTGAGAATATTATCAGATTCACCGGTAGCCTTAAAAGAGAAGTGATACAAGGGGGTATATGCCCCCTTTTTGTTATTATTAGGGTATGAGGGGAGGGGTGCATATGCGTAGGAGGCTTATGAACTATGGCGTACAGATAGGAAAATTTCCAAGGGGAAAGAGGAATCTCATAACAGATGTGCTCGGTGTAAAGGTGGGAAACTACACGCTGATAAGTGATAGTCCACATGTGTTTCGCACGGGTATAACGGCTATATTGCCTCATGAAGGTTGTATCTACAATGAGCGTGTTGTGGCTTCTTCGTTTGTTCTCAATGGCTATGGCAAGTCTACAGGGCTTATTCAGGTAGAGGAACTGGGGCTTGTTGAAACGCCTATACTTATCACCTCCACACTGAATGTTGGTAAGGTGTGGGATGGGCTTGTGTCCTATGTGCTGAGCCGTGTACCTGATGCAAGGAGCATCAACCCCATTGTCATGGAGTGCAACGATGGTAGGGTAAACGAGGCAGAGTATAGACCTCTTGGAGAGAAAGAGGTGTTTATGGCCATAAAGCATGCCTCTGATGATTTCTCACTTGGTAATGTTGGCGCAGGTACGGGCATGGTGACATTTGGCTTTAAAGGTGGACTGGGCAGTGCTTCCCGTACGGTAAAGGGCTACACTGTGGGGGCTCTTGTAGTGTCAAACTTTGGTAGAAAAGAAGACCTACTGGGTGTGGGAGAGGGGCAGGCTGAGATTGGTTCTATTATTGTGGTGATAGCTACAGATGCCCCGCTGACGGCCCGACAGTTAAAGAGGATAGCCCGGCGTGGTGCTTTGGGTATTGCAAAGGCCGGTGGCTACGCCACCCATGGCAGTGGTGATATTGTGCTAGCTTTTTCTACAGCCCATAAGATACCCCGCAAGGCAGAGGCACCTATAGATATCAAGGTTATACCCGACGATACAAAGCTTTTTCAAAAACTCCTTGATGCGTCTGTTGAGGTTGTGTGGGAATCTATATACGATGCCCTTTTGACATCTGAAGATATGGTTGGTAGAAACGGCAAGCTGTGGAAGGCGGTAGAGCCTGAATTAGTTTTACATAATCTGAGATATTGATAAATCGCAACAAGTAATGAGTTTGCTTTTGGATGGTTTGAGTTTTCAGGTGAAATGGGATGGAAAGGCTCGCACAATAACGGTAAATGGCAGTGTCAGTAGTGGTAAACGTTCCGTGGTTATTACCATGCCGAAGGCAAAGCCTAGCAAGAGAGGTAAATATACCGTATATATGGGTAGTCCTAATGTTGTTGTAAAAGGTAGTGGAGGAACACATATGGTAGACATGAGCAACTACAAAGGGCAAGACATGGGTATACCCTTTATCTATGAAAGTAGGACATATGTGCCGGTGAGGTTTATCAGTGAGATATTTGAAGGCAAGGTAAGATGGGACGGAGCCCAGCGGAAGGTTAGTATAGAGAGATAAAGGGAAGGCACTATGCCTTCCCTTTGTAGATAAGAGGAAAATTCTATTGTAATTTGCTTCTTTTCCTTTATACTACTTATGGAGCCTCCTTATTTCCTTCATAGGAGTTTCCTGCTGTTTAAAAATTGGGGGTGTACAAAATGAAAAGACTGTTTGTTTTCTGTCTTGTTTTTGTATTATTGTTTTCTGTAATATCTATGGGGGCCTTTCAGTATGTAGATGCTACTACTGGAATGGCATTCTACGGAAATCGGAGAGACTTCAGCAAAGTAAACTATATGGTAGATGCCGTAAAAGAGGGTAATACTGTTTATGTTGCATCTACTACAGGTGTTTACAGATATGTGGGGAATTCTTTGAAAAATACATACAATCTCAGTTCA
>JAMORD010000216.1 GCA_027063755.1 bacterium
TTTGGTCAGGGAATATATGAGAAGTATATGCCCCTTATGATAGAGCATGAGAGGTTTAAAAGATTGCCCGAAAATTGGCAGGAGATGGTGCTTAGGGCTTCTATACTGTTTAAGATGCTTGATGAGATAGATGTGCAGATAGACCGTTCAGTAGATGCATACTTTGAACAGGCAAGAAACCTTATGACAGGCCTTGAAGCGCAGGCTATAGAACGATATCTAAAAGCTGCAGAAAAGATTGAACATAGATATGAGAAAGTAGATGTGAAAAAACTGCTTGTCCAAGATCAATCTCTGTGGTATGACCATAGTCTTGCACTGTTTAGTGCTATGCTCTTTAAGAAAGAGCAGAAAAAACACTTTGATAAGCATAAAGCTATCTTGGGGGTTGTACCTTCTTACTCTAAGGGGAAACTTGTTGTATATATTAAGGTGGCAGATGAATACTTGCATGAGTTTGTAAAGGTCAAGAATGATATTCTGAAACAGCAAAAACTCATCATGAATGATATACAGACACTAAAGCGGAGTGGTAATTGTTTGCCCTCATTATATGTCAATGTGGTTCGGTTATAGATAAAAGTAAGTCAAATTTCTTTTACATGTGTTGGTCTACTTTGTAGCATTTGGTTTACGCAGATATAATATGTTTGTGATAAACTATTAAGCAAGAGGTTGCCCTCTTGTTAATGAGTTTCCCGTTTTTGTTATTAAGAGTTGTTATAAACCGCCTATAGGAGGTGTTTGCTATATGAGGAAGATTTTTCCCACATTAATGTTATTAGTTGTGGCAGTATTATTTGTATCTTGTGGTTCGCCTAAGGTTGAGAATGTTTCTGTGAGGTGGAACGATAACAATCTCATTGTGTCCTTTCAATACGACGGTGATAAAGATGCCAGTGCTGAAATTATTGTTTCTGATGCCGATGGTGTCAGGGTGAGAAAAACTGTTTCGCTATCGTCTATTCTTGACAACAATGAAAATAAGCATGCCAAACTTTATGTGGTTTCTATTCCCAAGAAAGATGTTGGTTATGGATTTTACGATACAGGTACAGTAACTGTTGTTGTTAAACAGGGGGATAAGCAGTTTGAAGGTATGGCTAAGGTATCTCTTCCTATGAAAACCCCTGATGAATTTTCTATTGTCAGTGCTTATGTCAAAGATGATGCCTATGTTGTACGCGTAAGGGCTGAGACAGCCAGCGGTGAAGATGCCGTGTTAGGTAAATCTCTAAAGGTATATGTGGGGGATATGTCTGGCAGACAGCTTTTTCTTGGCACATTTAATGTGTTTAAGAAGCAGGGGGGCTATCAATTTACTATTTCGGCATCTCAGATGCAAAAGTCCTATACAAAAGATGTACTTATCAAGGCAAAACTAGAAGATTTTGATAAGTCCTCATCTGTTTACAGAAAAGCTATTGCTCGTTTTCCTGTTGATAAGGTAGATATTGTTTATGATAAAAACAACTCCAGAACAGTGAAAATATGTCCTGTTGTGGCGGGAAAACATGTGCCATTTGACGGGAATCTTTCGGTGGTTTTTAAAGAGCGAGGAGTAGAAATTTATAGCCATACACTATATGTTAACTATGATGATTTTCACAACGGTTGTTTTTCGTATTCTATACCAGATGAGGTAAGATATTCTCCTACTGGTGAGGCAGATATCATTATTTCCTTATCTGATAAAGATTATATGGCTACCGGCAAAAGTCGTATATCTGGCTTGGAAATTATAGAGGTTCCAGATAAGATAAAAGTTTCATATAAAAAGCAAGACGATGGTGTAAATGTAGAAGTATGCATGTATAAAGGTGAAAAGAAGGTTCCATATGTAGGTGATATCATAGTTTCCTTATATGATGGCAAAACTCAGCTAGATAAATACACAGAGACGGTGAGGGGGGAGTCGTGTATCACAAAGATTTATCGCTTTAAGAAAATTGGGCCTACCACAGGTGGTAAGGCCACACTCTATGTTTCTGCCAAGCCTATGTTTGGCAAGTCTTTGAAGGCAACGACCAAGATTAGTGGTTTCCCACCGAGAATTTATAAGGTTGGTACTTACTATGTAGGTAGTTCTTTTTCTAAGATGAAGGTAGTTGCTACTAATGCTAAGTTTTTCCAGACGCGCAATGGAAATTATTACTTTGCCATATATGTGACAATTACCAATGTTGGCTATAGTGCTGCTTATGTATCTCAATTTACATTTGATGGTATTGATAGCTTGGGCAATATATACGATTCAACCACTGTCTTTGACAAATATGAATTCAATAGTGGCACTATATACCCTGGTTATTCTCGTAGTGGATGGATGGTGTATAGAGTCCCGCCAGGTGTAGATATTAACAGGGTTAAATATGTCAATATAGGGTTTGAGAATACCCATGGAAAGTGGTATACGCTATTTCGCATTCCCATCTATGATTATATGATACCTGAAGATGAAAGTGACTATGCAGAAAGCGATACATAAAGATTGGTATTGTTGTGTTATGGGTAAGTATATCTTATCTTCTGCTCCCTCCTGCTCCGCTGAGGATTGCCCTCGGCGGAGCCCTTTCCAGCCTATTTATTAGAAGATGGATACAGATTTTTTCTTTTTATGCCTCCTATACGCACTTGAAGAGAAAGTTTGAACATATATATGGAGGTGATATAAGTGAGGAAATCATTGTATATTGGGAAGAAGTCTGTAAAGCGTGGGCATTCTATTCTTGATGATGATTACATTCATCCCCATGAATG